>JAJBVQ010000079.1 GCA_020859745.1 Rikenellaceae bacterium | reverse complement strand
CCACACCACATTGCCCCCCGCTGCCAGCATCCCCACCAGCAGGAAGTCGGAGCTGAACGGGACGATGGTCGCCGCCAGCAGCGAGCCGATGAACAGGCCGAGGTATCCCAGATTGAGCAGCCACTCCATGCCCCGGGGACGTTAAAGTTCGATGCTTTTACACCGCAGACCGGCCCGCCGGATCGCCTCCAGCACGCGGGGCAGGGCGTAGTATAGGTTCCGCGAGGCTTTGACCGAGTCGTGGAACACGACGATCGACCCTTCGTGCAGGTGTTTGGTGACGTTCCGCACGCAGGCTTCGGGCGAGACGACCTGCGAATAGTCGCGGCTGAGGATGTCCCACATAATGATATGGTACCGTTCCGAGATGCGCCGGATTTGGCTGGGGGTGATGCGTCCGTATGGCGGTCTGTACAGGTTGGTGCGGATCAGGCCGTTGGCCAGGTCGGCATCCTCCAGGTAGCGTCCGGTCGGGGTTCCCCAGCCCTTGATGTGGCTGTACGAATGGTTGCCCACGGCATGCCCCCTGGCTTTAATCTTGCGGAAGATGTCGGGGCGCAGGTCTACGTTCTTCCCGAGGCAGAAAAAGGTGGCCTTGGCATCGTATTTGTCCAGTGTGTCGAGTACCCATTCGGTCACTTCGGGGGTAGGGCCGTCGTCGAAGGTCAGGAAGATGGTTCCGGGCTCCCGGAGGTTCCAGTTCAGCTCGGGAAAGAGGCGCTTGATGAATTTCGGCGGACGGAAATACATACCTGAAGGGGCCCGTTTTAGTGAAGAATTACTGCAAAGATAGATAAAAAAGAATTATCGCTACATTTGCGAAGCGCCCGTCTGCCCGGCGGGGAAGATGCCCGGCGCGAACCATCCACTCTAATACCGATACGACCATGAAAAAAATCACTTTCGCCTTGCTCCCGGCCCTTGCGCTGGCGTTCACGGCCTGCCATACGGGCGACGTCAAGGTCTCTTCGACGGGCAAGCCGTACGAGCTTTTCGTCGTGACTCCCGCCGATCTCTGGCAGGGGCCGGCGGGGGATACGGCCCGGGCGATCTTCTCCGACGAGGTGGAGATGATCAACCAGCCGGAGCCGCGGTTCACCGTTTACAGCGTGCCGCCGGCCAGCTACAAGGCGACGGTCAGCAAGCACCGCAATATCCTGATCCTGCGCACGGGCGCCCGGTACGCGAAGGCGGACATGACCGCTTCGTACGATGTCAATTCGGCGCCGCAGCTGGAGGTGACGGTGACGGCGCCGACGGCGGATTCGCTGGCGGCTTTCCTGCACACTTACCGTTCGGAGCTGGTGAAGCTGTACGAGATCGCGGAGCGCGACCGTTTCGTGGCGCGGGCCGAAAGGTTCCGGGACACGAAGATCAGCGACCTGATCCGGGAGAAGTTCGGTTTCGACATGAGCATTCCGAAGGGGTATAAGGTGCGCATCGATACGACGAATTTCCTGTGGATTTCGTACGAGCTGCCGCTGGCGAGCGTAGGATTCACGATCTACACCTATCCGGCGGACTCTTCGGCGGCGCGCAACGACGCGGCGGGGAATATCATCGCGGCGCGCAATGCGGCGGTGATGCAGGTGCCGGGGCCGTCGGACGGGAGCTACATGACCACGAGCAGTGCGGCGATGCCGGACCAGAAGACGCTGACGGTGAATGGCCGCCAGTGGAACCAGGTGCGGGGCTTCTGGGATGTAATGGGCGATTTCATGGGGGGGCCGTTCATCAACTATACGACGTACGACGCGGCGCGGAACCGCATGCTGGCGATCGACGGCTATGTCTTTTCTCCGTCGCCGAACAACAATGTTCCGATGAGGGACTATGTCCGGCAGGTCGAAGCGATCTTTATGACCGTCCGCGTACCGAAATAACCGATCGCTTTTCGACACCCACATTCTTCGGGTTTGAGGGAACTGTTGTTTTTGTGAATAACCGATGCTGCTAACGCATCTTAAATCTGTCACAGCCTCAATTTTGGCGCAACGGGCGGGCCGGAGCCAGCGGAGGTGCCGCGGGCACACCGTTAGGGCTGTAATACCCTATAGCGGCCCTCCGCCGGGGGTGGCTCCGGGCCCGCCGCTGACGCGGGGGCTTAGGATAGTTACAGTTTGGAAACCCAGCGGGCCCGCTTTTACAATGCGGCAGTACCCTCCAACATGAAGAAAGGGTATGGAAAAGCGACGGATTTTAGAGGATGCGGATCGCGATGCGGGCGCAGCCTTCCGCATCCGCCAGCGCGTCGTGGTGGTTGTCGAACGGAATGCCGAGGTATTGGCAGACAGTCGGCAGCCGATGATTCTCGATCAGGGGCTTCGGGAACAGTTTCCGCGCCGCACGCAGCGTGCAATGGAACGTATAGGACGAGGGGTAATCCATGTCGTACGCTCCGTAAGCTGCGCGCAACACCCCTTCGTCGAAAGCCGCGTTGTGCGCGACCAAAGGCAGTCCCTCGATCAGCGGCGCCACGTCATTCTCCCACACCTCCGGGAACAGCGGCGCATCGCGCGTGTCCGCATCGCAGATACCGTGGATCTGCTCCGTGAAATAGCGGTAATAGTAGTTCGGCGTCGGGCGCACCAGACGGTGCACCCGGCGCACGATCTCACCGTCGCTGACCACCACGACCCCTACCGAGCAGATGCTCGACCGTTTGCCGTTGGCTGTCTCGAAGTCTATGGCCGCAAAATTCCGCATATTTATTATTGTTGAGGTTTCCGTGTCAGCGGTGTCGCGACCCGAGGGGAGTGGGCGCGCCCAGAATGAGAGAGCGAGTAGCCGAGTTTCCACGTCAGTGGCGGCGCGCCCTGTGGGGGGCGAGGGCGCGCCGAACCCGAGAAAGGCTTGCGGAAGCCCAAGGCGTAACGTAGCTAACAGAACAGGCAACGCCTGCGCGCTGACCGCCTTGGGCAGAGGCTGCCGACAAAACACCCGACGGGTGGCCCGGAGGCCCCGGCCCCAATGTCAGGTTAAGAAAGACCGTAGTACCGCCGATACCACTCGCAAAAACGTTCGATCCCTTCCTGTAACGGTGTCGAAGGTCGGTAGCCGAAGTCCCGTTCCAGGGCCGACGTGTCGGCGAAAGTCCGGTAGACGTCCCCCGGCTGCATATCCAGGAACTCCTTGACCGCCTCGCGTCCCGACGCCTTCTCGACAGCCCCGATAAAATCCATCAGGGCCACCGGCTCGCCGTTCCCGATATTGTAAACGGCCGCCCGCACCCCGTTCGTATCCGGCGCGGGGGCAGAATCCGTGACGGCGCACAGGCCCGTGACGATGTCGTCGATATAGGTGAAATCGCGGTACATATTCCCGCGGTTGAACACCCGGATCGGTCGGCCCTCCAGGATCGCGCCCAGGAAAAGCGAGGGCGACATGTCCGGCCGGCCCCACGGCCCGTATACCGTGAAGAACCGCAGCCCCGTCGCCGGAATGCCGTACAGTTTCGAATAGGAGTGCGCCATCAGCTCGTTCGACTTCTTGGTCGCGGCATAGAGGCTTACCGGCCGGTCGGTCCTATCGGTTTCCGAGTACGGCACCTTTTCGTTCAGCCCGTAGATGCTGCTGGAGCTGGCGTATACCAAATGCCGCACCGGAAAGCGCCGGCACGCCTCCAGTATGTTGAGGAACCCTACGATATTGCTCTGCACGTAGGCGTATGGGTTCTCGATCGAATAGCGCACCCCCGCCTGCGCCGCGAGGTTGATTACCGCATCGAAGCGCTCTGTTTCGAACAGGGAGTCGATAAATGCCTTGTCCGTCAGGTCGGCCCGCACGAACCGATACCCCGGCCACACCGAGCTTTGCACGAACGCATGCTCCTTCGCAGCGGCCGCCCCGTCGATGCCGGACTCTGCCAGCCGTGCTTGTTTCAGTTCGACTGCGTAATAGTCGTTGATGTTGTCGAGCCCCACCACCTCGTCGCCCCGCCCGGCCAGGCGGCGGACGGTGTGGAACCCGATGAATCCGGCTGCCCCGGTGACCAGTATCTTCATCGCTCGTCGTTTTTATGGATGACACCGAACGCATAATCCCCGACCCGGTGCACCTCCTGCCCCGCGAAAGCGCGGGTCAGCGCCGAGTCCGGCCCGATCCGCTCCTTGAAGGTGATGACGATCCCGCGCTGCACGGAGTCCAACTCCGCCGCCGTCAGTTTCCGGCTGCCCCGGCCCAGGTAAACATCTATATTTTCCGCCCGGTCGATATCGTAGGTGTAATAACAGCCGATACCGGCCGCGTCGCCCACCGCCTTGGCCGCCCCGCAGACGTCGCCCATCCCGATATGGCCGTTGAACTGGGGCACGGCGAACGACACGGTGAACACGGTGGCCAGCAGCCCGCCTGCCAGCGTCGTAATGGCCGTGTTCAGCCGCCCGCGCCACAGCCAGACGATGCAGCCCACCGCCAATAGGGAGGCCAGCGTCGCCGCCACGGGGACGAACATCGAATCGAGCAGCGGGAAATCGATATACCGGGCCGCAACGAACAGCCCCGGCAGAGTCAGAACCAGCACGCCCGCCGGGACTCCCACAAGCCACTTCATCCACCGCCGCTCGCCCGCCTTGGCGATCCACAGCACGGCGATATAGACGAAGAAGGGAAACGCCGGCAACAAATAAATCTGGATCTTGGAGCTGACCATTGACAGCACGGCGAACGTGGACAAGGCCGCCACGAGGAAGATCCGTTCCAGATCGGTGGTCACCATGCGCCGCCGGTTCCACAGCCCCCACACCAGCACCCCGATCACCAGCAGCGACCACGGAGCCAGCGAGTACCAGATCGAAACGCCGTAGTACCAGAACGGAGCTTTGTGGTGGAAAGCGTCCACCGCCCGTCCCGCCGTCTGTTTGACCAGCAGGTTGTCCAGGTAGGCCGACCCGCCCTCCGCATAGACCGCCCCGAACCATAAGGCGCACAGAAACAGGAGTATTCCCCATGTCCGCCAGCCCCAGTAAGTCCCTATCCTGCGCCAGTCGCGTTTCAGGATCAGGAAGACGATCACCGTCACCAGCGGCACCAGTATCCCCACCGGCCCCTTGGTAAATACGGCCAGGAATACCCAGACCGGGAACAATATCTTGTCGCGCAGCAGATGGTTCTCCCGATCCGAAGCGCCGCTGTATATCCGCCAGAAGGTGTGCAGGGCCAGCACGATGAACAGGCACATCAGCATATCCATCCGCAGCACCACCGCCGAACCGATGAAATAGACGCTGGTGTAGAGCATCAGTTGTCCGGCCCTGCGCGCCGCGACGCTGGCCACAAAAGGCCGCACCCAGCGGTTCATGATCCACAGAATTACCAGCGCCGGCACCACCGAAAAGAGGCTCATAAAGGTCATCAGACCCGCCGTATTGGTCCCGAAGATCATGCGTCCGAGCATCACCAGCCACAGGTACAACGGCGGTTTGTCGGCATATGCCGCCCCGTGGTTGTAAAAAGTGAAGACGTGTCCCTCGCGGATCGCCTCGTCGGCGATGCTCAGGTAGCGCAGCTCGTTGTTGCGGGTGAAGTCGCGGAATATGAACAGTGGCAGCACCGCGATAAAGAGCAGCAGGTAGCGGCCCCAGTCTATCGTGTTGAGATATTTTCGCATATGTTTTCGTCGGTCAGGCCCGTCGCGGCGGCGTTCCGGAGCCGTTCTTTTTTATATATCAGGATATTGCGGGTATATGCGATAAAGCCGACCGACTGGCCGAGGATCAGCACCGGGTCGTGCCGCACGATCCCGTAAGATACGATGGCCGCCGATCCGGTGAGGCTGATGATCCAGAAGCCGACGGGCAGCACCGACTCGCCCTTCCGCCGCGAGTAAAAGTATTGATATACGAACCTTAGCGTGAATATGATCTGCCCTGCCGAACCGAACAGGAGCAGCCACAGCGGCACTTTCTCGTTCCGGAAGAAGTCGTGGATAAAGGTGTCGGCATGGCAGACGGCGAACGCGATGGCCACCGCAGGGGTCACCAAGAGCAGGGCGCGAACTACCCCCGGTATCCGACCCCACACGCCTTTGGCGCTGAGGTTCCAGATGTAGATGTAGTAGGCGATCACCTGCCCCAGCACGATGGCGAAGTCGTCGCGCATCCAGCCGTAGATAAAGAGCAGGTAGGAGCCGGCCAGGCTGAGTATCCAGAAAATAGAAGGCGAAACCACGCGCCCCGCCCGCTCGGACAGGATCCATTGGAGCAGGATGCGGGCCGAGAAAAAGAGCTGGGCGAGGAATCCGATGACGTAGATCATACCCGGGCCGCCTATTCGAGGTTACCGCCCGCCGTGCGGTAGTTGATATAGCGCTTGCGCATCCAGCGGTAAGCGAAGCAGTCCATGAACGGCCCCGCGAGGCGGTTCCACAGGTGGTATTTCGACTGTCCCGCCACGCGCGGAAAGTGCCGCACCGGCACCTGCATCACGCGCGCGCCCTGGAGCTGAATCAGAGCGGGCAGAAAACGGTGCATCCCGGTAAAGAACGGGATCCGCTTGGCATACTCCGTCCGCAGCACCTTGAGCGGGCACCCCGTGTCCTCGACCCCGTCATGGGTCATCATGCGCCGGAAACCGTTCGCGATCCGGGACGACATGTTTTTCACGAACGAATCCTTCCGCCCGGTGCGTATCCCCATCACCATCTCGTATTCTCCCATGTGTGGGAGCAGCAGGTCGAAATCCTCCGGCGTGGTTTGCAGGTCGGCGTCCATGTAGCCCACGTATTCCGAAAAAGAGGCGTCGATCCCCGCCTTCATCGCCGCGCTGAGGCCGCTGTTCTGCGCCAGGTCGAGCCAGTAGAAATGCTCGTTGCGGCCGCAGATCTCGCGCAGCCGCTCCGGCGAGGCGTCTTTCGAGCCGTCGTTGACGAACAGCGCGCAGGCGGGCCGGCCGCCTGCGAAGGCTGCGGGCAGGTAGGCCCGCAGCCGCTCTTCGAGGGCGTAGATGTTGTCTTCTTCGTTGTATACGGGAACGATGATCGTGAATTTATACCCGGCGGTTTTGTTCATGGAAACAGATATTCGTCTTACATGCGTTTTAGGTCGCAAAGTTAGCATATTTCGGTGGAAATCCGCCGTGAAGCGCCGCTGTTATTTACCCTGGCAGGCCCGGACTTTCTTGGCCATGGACGACGCGAAGATGAAATCCGCCAGCTCCTTGTTGTCCGTGTCCAGTATGTCGTCCTTGGTGCCTTCCCACCACTTTTTGCCCTCGTAGATGAAGATGATCGTGTCGCCGATCTCCATCACCGAGTTCATGTCGTGGGTGTTAATGATGGTGGTGATGTTGTACTCTTGCGTGATCTCCTGGATCAGGTTGTCGATCACCACCGACGTTTTGGGGTCGAGGCCCGAGTTCGGCTCGTCGCAGAAGAGGTACTGCGGGTTCATCACGATGGCCCGCGCGATGGCCACCCGCTTGGTCATACCCCCGCTCAGCTCCGAGGGGTAGAGGTGGTTGGCGTTGGTCAGGTTCACGCGCTGGAGGCAGAAATTGGCCCGGTCCTCCTTTTCGCTCTGCGGCATGTCGGTGAACAGGTCCAGCGGAAACATCACGTTCTCGATCACCGTGGACGAGTCGAGCAGCGCCCCCCCCTGGAAGATCATGCCCAGCTTCTGCCGGATCTCGCGCTTGACCGCCAGCGGCGCCCCGCTGAAGCAGAGGTCGTTGTAGAGTATCTGTCCGCTGTCGATGCGGTGGAGGCCCACCAGGCACTTGAGCAGTACCGTTTTCCCCGAACCGCTCTGCCCGATAATCAGGTTGGTCTTGCCCGGCAGGAACGTGGCGGTGATATGGTCGAGCACCAGGCGCCCGTCCTCGAAGGATTTGCAAACGTCGATGGCCTGTATCATTATTTGGTGAGCATGATTTGGGTGAGAATCAGGTTGAATATCAGGATCACGATGCTGCTGATGACCACGGCGCGGGTGCTGGCGCGCCCCACTTCGAGCGAGTTGCCTTTGGCGTAGTACCCGTAGTAGGCCGAGATGGTCGAGATGATGATCCCGAAGACGCAGGCCTTGGTGATGGAGTAGGTGATGTAGAAGGTATTGACCGCGTAGCGGATCCCCGATATGTATTCGAACGGCGGGAATATCTGGGTCGCGACCACCACCAGGTAGCCGCCGATCACCCCGATCACCATGCTCATGATGGTCAGCAGCGGGAAGAAGAAAGCCGAAGCCACCACCTTCGGCAGGATCAGGTAGCTGGCCGAATTGACCCCCATGATCTCCAGCGCGTCGATCTGTTCGGTGATGCGCATGGTGCCGATCTCCGAGGCGATGTTCGACCCCACCTTCCCCGCCAGGATCAGGGCCACGATCGTGGAGCTGAACTCCAGCACGATCGACTCCCGCGTGGCGTAGCCGATGAGCATTTTGGGAATGAACGGGTTCTCCAGGTTGTTGGCCATCTGGATCACGACCACGGCGCCCATAAAGACCGAGATGATGGCGACGATGCCGATGGAGTTCAGCCCGATGGCCTCCATTTCGAAAAGGGCTCTCTTGCGGTAGATCGAAAATTTCTCGGGCCGCGAGAACACTTTCTTCATCAGCAGCAGGTACTCGCCTGTCTCCTTGAATATGCTCATGGTTCTTGTTTATATCCGGACAGTTCGGGGCAAAGGTAATAAAAAACGACGACCCGGCTTTCCGGGCCGGGAGGCTCCCCCAGAAAAACAGCAAAACGGTATGACGAATGGAAATTAAGCTTTAT
>JAJBVQ010000208.1 GCA_020859745.1 Rikenellaceae bacterium | reverse complement strand
GACGATACGGTGTGGGATGTCCGCAGCACCCAGGAGGCGGCGCAGCGCGAGCGGTTCGCGACGTTCGGCATGGAGGACCGCTATCCGGATTTCCACACCTATTATAATACGTTCCGCGAGATCAACCAGAAGCTGTGGACGGAGTACCGGGACGGGATCGTGACGCGGGAGACGCTGCGCAACCAGCGTTTCGTGCGGCTGCTGGAGTCGGCGGGGATCCGGGACGAACGGCTGGCGATGGATATGAGCAACGAGTACCTGCGTATCTCGCCGACGTTCAACGCCCTAATGCCGCACTCGCTGGAGGTGCTGGAGTACCTGCACGGCAAGGGCTATCCGATGTCGCTGATCACCAACGGGTTCAACGAGGTGCAATTCCACAAGGTGGAGTACAGCGGGCTGAAGAAGTTTTTCCAGCGGATCACCACGTCGGAGTTCGCGGGGATCGGCAAACCGAACCCGGGAATTTTCGAGTACGCGATGCGCAAGGCTGAGGTGACGCCCTCGGAGTGCATCATGGTGGGGGACGATGTCTATACGGATATTTACGGCTCTTCGACGGTGGGGATGCCGTCGGTGTTCGTGAACCCGTCGGGGGCGGAGCACGACCAGCATCCGCTGCACGAGGTGCGGAGCCTGCGGGAGCTGACGGAGATTTTTTAGGGATTGGGCATCAGGGAATTGTGCGCGGCGGCGGGATTTTTTCGGATAATTTTCACCGAAAAATTTGCAGGATTAGGTGAAATACCCTACTTTTGCTCCGCATTCGAAAGGGTGCACCGTTCATAACCTCGATATATTTGCCCAGGTGGCGGAATAGGTAGACGCGCACGTTTCAGGTGCGTGTGCCGCAAGGCGTGCAGGTTCGATTCCTGTCCTGGGCACTGAAAAGGCTGTCAATCGTTTGATTGACAGCCTTTTCTATTTTCCGGCTTCGAGTGCCCGGGCACCGCCGCCGCTATGCGTTCCGCAGGCTTCGCTACTCTTCGCCGGCCGTTTCCAACTCTTTGGCCGGGATAAACCAAATCAGGGCCGTCACCACGTAAATGGTGATCGGGATGGCTATATGGACGAAAGCCAGCGGAATACCGGCCAGGTAAAGGACGATCGACGCGTTTTCCTTCCGGCCCGCATTCAGCGTCCGCGTGATCGGCGCCCTCTTGTCGTGCGACCGCATCAGGGTGCGTTCCAGCAGGCGGAAAGCCACGGCACTCATAAACAGCACTCCTCCGTAAAAGGCGACCGGAACCGGCTCCAAATGGTTCTCGCCCAGCCAGCTGGTCACGAAAGGGATCAGCGACAGCCAGAACAGCAGGTGCATGTTGGCCCACAACACCCCCGTGCTGATGCGGCTCGTGGCCTGAAACAGGTGGTGGTGGTTGATCCAGTAGATCGCCACGTAGATAAAGCTCAGGACATAGCTCAGGAAGACCGGCAGGACGGGCGCCAACGCCCCGACCGTGGTCTCTTCCGGCGCTTTCATATCCAGCACCATGATCGTGATGATAATGGCCAGCACTCCGTCGCTGAATGCCTCCAGCCTTCCCTTTTTCATACCGTCGTACTTAAGTTATCCGAATAGATACCGGATCAAATATCGAGCCCCATGATATAGTCGTTCATATAATAACCGCCGCCGATCGGAAAATCGCCCTCACGCACGATCCGCATCCCCATCTTTTCGTAAAATCCCCGGGCGGGGTTCGAGCGGTTCACGTTCAGCTCCAGCCGACAGGGTGCCGGGCACAGCTCTTTGACGGCCCGCACCGCCCGCTCGAACAGCAGCCGCCCAATCCGCTGCCCCTGCCTGCCGGGCAGGACGTAAATTTTCTGCAAATGGAAAAGGGCTTCGCCCTGCCGCTGGACGGAGACGTACCCCACCGGCGCGGCGCCGTCCCACGCGATATAGTAGGTGTGCCCCTCTTCGAGCATCTGCCGGCGCAAAGCGGCGCCGGAGTACATCCACTCCATCATGTAGTCCAGCTGCCCCGGGGAGAGGATTTCGGCATAGGTCGCCGGGAAAGCCGCATCGGCCACGGCCTGTATGGCGCGGCACTCTTCGACCGACGCTTTTCGAATAGTAATCATCGTTTTACACATTTTTCCATAAGACTGTAAAAATAGATAATTTACCCGGCAAACCGAACCGCCCTACACCTCAACAACCCTTTCTCCCAAAAAGTTCCGAAACACGGAGAGGGCCGGGAACCTTGCGATCCCCGGCCCTGCGGTCACATCACGGTAAAGCGGTTTGTACCGCTACTGGTAACAGATCGTCCGGCTGACGGTCCGCACCGGCCATCCCGGATACTGATAGGTAAGTTCGCAATGCACCGTGCCGCCGTCGGCCGGATCGAGCCAAACATGATAGTCGATCAGCACGGAGGATTGATCCGGCACTTTCTCCCACTCACCGCCCGACCTTTGCCGGGCCGCGATCGGGGTCGGGTCCACCGAAACGATTTCGAAATGGCCTTTCCGCTCCAGTTTCACGAAGATGGCATACAAATCGCCATTGGCATAATCAGGCGCCAAGCCTTCCCACGCCGTCCGCACGTCGGATGACAACTGCACCGCAACCTGCTTGGCGGCGGCTTTCGCGGGAACCTGCGCGTTGGCTGTGAAAGCGATACAGGCGCTTGCCAGAAAGAATAACAGTTTTTTCATAGAGCTGTGTTTTCAGGGTGAATAAAACGGCTACATCTCCCCGCCGGGATAGGTGTCGATGGCGATGCTGAAATTTTGCACCGGCCCGCCGGGATACTGGTAGGTGAACGAGCAGTGCAACACGCCTTTTCCCAAGTCCCCATCCTCTTCGGCCTCGTACCGGACATCATAACTGATCAGCACCTTGTCGGTGATCTCGACCCAGTCAGACCCCGTCTTGTACACATGCGGCTGCGGATCGACCAGGCGCAGGATCTTTCCGGTAGTGGCTTTCTTTTCTATGGTTACGAAGATCCCGCACAGAGAACCTTCGTAATACTCAGGACAGAAACCGGCTTTGACGATGACCGTACCGCTCGAAATCGCAGCGCCGTCCGCTGCCGGGCCGGCGGTCGCCGGGGTTTGCGCCGAAGCCGTCAAAGCGATACAGGCGCCTGCCAAAAGGAATAACAGTTTTTTCATAAGGAACAAAGTAATCGAAATGATGAAAAGAAAATTTCAGATATGCCGGCAGTTCAGCCTTACTGATCCTGGCCGACCGGATAGGAACGGATGCTGAGGGAGAAATGCTGTACCGCCTCGCCGGGATACTGGTACGTGAAGTCGACGGACAGCTCTCCCGAGTCGAAACGGACATCATGGTTGAGAAGAATCCCGCGGTCGGAGATGTCGACCCACGCCTGACCGTTATAGCGAACTTTGTAGACATGGGGCAGCGGATCGACCAGCCGGACGATCTCGCCACTCATCTGGTCCACTTCGATGGTTACGAAAATCGCGCAAAGCTCGCCTTCGAAATATTCGGGAGCGAAGCCGGCTTTCGTAATTACGGTGCCGGAGGCACTCGCTGCTTCGGCGGGAGCGGACGCGTAGGATGAAAGGGCAAGAAACGCACCTGCCAAAAGGAATAACAGTTTTTTCATGGGTTTAAAATTTTAAGGTTCGGAATAACCGGCCGGAATCAGATTCCGGCCGGTTAAGGATGGGGTTTAGACGTAGCTGAAATGGCCCGTCTGGGTTTTGATCACTCCGGCGGCTTTGTAAGTGATCGTGTAGTTGACCTGGCCTTCCGGGACATTGGGATCCATCTCCACCTTCCAACTGACGAGCACCTCGTCGCTCACGTCTTTATTGCCCTGGCTGATGTTCAGGACAACCGGTTTGGGAGCGACGCCGCATATCTCCAGCCCGTCGTGGCAGAGCCTGACCAGGAAAAAGTAGACATCGTTGCCATTATGCTCATCCTCCATACAGGCGTACTCCAGTTTCTGAACGCAGTGGCAGTAAACGCATTTGCATTGGGCCGCCAGACACTGGTCGGATTCGACGACCGGGGGAGTCCAGGCTTTAGCGGTAGAGGCGAACAGGACGCCGGCCAAAAGGAATAACAGTCTTTTCATAGTCTTTTGTTTTTTAAGTTAGACAATATCCCCGCCCTTTACGACCCCTATAATTTACAAACACATTCAAATGTAATCTATTTTTTACGTTATTAAAAACATTTTTAGCATTATTTTTCAATTCATACAATAAATTACCCGGAATTCCGGCCTTCCGGTTTTCGCCGGATACATTCTGTTTATACGCTATCCGGACACAGTCCGCATAGCCCGCGCCGGCGCCCCGTTATCTTTGCGGAGGAGACTATGGAAAACAGGCGGAAATCACTGGAAATCATCATCCCGGACCTGCCGGGCATCCCGATGGAGCTGCCCCTGGCGGGCAGCGGGGTCTCGGCGGGCTTCCCCTCGCCCGCCGAGGACTATGTCGAGATGTCGCTGGACCTGAACCGGGAGCTGGTGCGAAACCCGGCCTCGACCTTCTTTGCCCGCGTCCGCGGGGTGAGCATGACGGGCGAAGGGATCGGCGACGGCGACCTGCTGGTGATCGACCGGGCGGCGGAGGTTCGGGACGGGGCGCTGGCGGTCTGCTTCATCGACGGGGAGTTCACGCTCAAGCGGGTCAGGACCGACCGGACGGAGGGCTGCCTCTGGCTGGTGCCCGCCAATCCGGACTACGTGCCGCTGCGGGTCACGCAAGAGAACGACTTCCGCATCTGGGGCGTGGTCAAACATGTCATTAAAAGTTTCTGACCGAAGATGTACGGACTGGCCGACTGCAATAACTTTTTCGTCAGCTGCGAGCGCGTCTTCGCGCCCCGGCTGGAGGGGCGTCCCGTGGTGGTGCTGAGCAACAACGACGGGTGCATCATCTCGCGCTCGAACGAAGCCAAGGCCATCGGCATCAAGATGGGGCAGCCCCTGTTCCAGGCCGCGCCCCTGGTGCGGCGGCATGGGGTCGAGGTGCTATCGTCCAATTACGCCCTGTACGGCGACATGTCGCACCGGGTGATGACCACTCTGCGCTCGCTGGTGCCGGGCACCGAGGTCTACTCCATCGACGAGGCGTTCCTCGACCTGTCGGGCATCCCCCTCGAAGAGCTGCCGGAGATGGGACGCCGCATCGCGACCACCGTCCGCCGCCACACGGGAATCCCGGTCAGCCTCGGCATGGCTCCCTCCAAAACGCTGGCCAAGGTGGCCAGCAAGCTCTGCAAGCGCTATCCCAAACTGCAAAACAGCTGCCTGATGCACCGGCCCGAAGACGTGGCGAAGGTGCTGGGCACTTTCCCCGTGCAGGATGTATGGGGCATCGGCCGGCGACACACGCGGATGCTCCAGGGGGCCGGGATCGTGACGGCGGGGCAGTTCGTGCAGGCGCAGGAGGGCTGGATACGCCACCGCATGGGGGTGACCGGGCTGCGGACGTGGAAAGAGCTGCGGGGCGAGCCTTGCATCGGCTTCGAACACACGCCGCCGGCCAAGCAGCAGATATGCACCTCGCGCAGTTTCGCCACGGAGCTGACGGAACCGGAGGAGCTGCGCAAGTTGGTAGCCTTGTTCACGGCCCTGTGCGCCGAGAAGCTCCGCAAGCAGGGAAGCGTTTGCAGCGAGATCAACGTATTCATCCTGACCAACCGCCACCGGGCCGACCAACCCCAGCAGTACGTCAACCGGATCATGACGCCCGCCGTCCCCACGGACAGCACCCTGGAGCTGACGGCGCTGGCCGAAAGGGCGTTGCGGAGCCTCTTCACGCCGGGCTACGGCTACAAGAAAGCGGGGGTGATCCTGGGCGGGATCGCGCCGCACACGGCGGTGCAGACCTCCCTGTTCGACGCTTCGGACCGGGGGCGGCAGGCGCGGCTGATGAAGGCGCTCGACGAGGTGAACGGCCGTTTCGGCCGCCACACGCTGGTCACGGCGATACAGGGGTTCGACCCGGTGAAGGCCAACCGGAACCATGTCTCGCCGGGCTATACGACGGACTGGGACGAGCTGTTCGAAGTCAAGGTCTGAAAAAAAGCGAAGTGCGCAATGCGCACTTCGCTTTTTCAAGATGCGATCTTTTATTTGTGATCCAATTTCATTGGGTTGAGGCAACCGTTCTCTTAGTGAACAAAGAGAATCCGTTTCGGCGGCGAGCGTAGCGAGCCGCGCAGGCCGAACCGACGCAGTAGCCGAGAGCCGCCAAGCCAGCTTGGATGGCCGAGGCACCAGGAGGAAGCCGGAACGGCAACCCACCCCCGGCGAACCGACGCTGCCAACGAATGCAAAGCAAGTTCACTTGCTTTGCTGAGTGGCGAGGAGGAAAACGAGCGAAGCGAAGTTAACGCCTGCAACCGCGCTTCGCTCGTTTGGGCCGCGCTGGCTCCGGCCAATGTAACCCTTTGCGGGCTTTGGCGAGGCAGCACGAGGAAGACCGAAGGTCCCCGCGAAGCCAACAAGCGGCAGTTCTCTCAAACCCGAAGAACAGGATGCCAAATAAAAGATCCTTTGTTAGAACCTCCAGCCGGCGGTCACGGTCCACACGCTGTTGCGGGCTTTGACCGCATCGACCTTGGAAACGTCGGTCACGCCGATGTTGTAGCGGGCGTCGAGGATCAGGCCGCAGCCGAAAGTGTACGAGAGGCCGACCGGCACCGAGAAGTCGAAAGTCTTCATATCGTCCTTCACATCCGTTTTAGTCCCGTCGGTCTTTTCGTTTGCCGCCAGCAGGAAGCCCGGCTGCACCCCGGCTTTCACGGCCAGCCCCTTGACGAGGTAGAAATTGGCCAGGATCGGGATGTTGAGGTTGTCGGTGGTCAGCTTGTCGTCGCCGTCCTTGGCGCCCTGGCGCGAGTAGAGCACGTCGGCCGACAGGGCGAAGAGGTTCGAGAAACGGTAGTCGGCGAACACGCCGCCGGTGAAGCCTACCTTGGCATCGGCGTTCAGGTCTTTGGTCAGGTTGGAGATGTTGATACCGGCTTTGGCACCGAACCCGAACCCCGTCTCCTGCGCAGTTGCGGTTGCCGTGAGCGCACTTGCGGCGATAACGGCCAGAATGGTTTTCTTGATCATAGCTTGGTTGTTTTTTAGTATGATTACGATGCAAAGGAGCGGCTTTTCGAAAGGCGAAACAAGCTCCGTTCAGCGTAAAGAGTGGCCTGTTTTTCATCTTACACTAATTATCCGGAAAGAATGTGCTATTTTTATGGTCGATTATTAAATACAGACCATGGAAAACCGTTTACTCGACATCAACGCCCCGGCCAACCGGCTGCCGGACATCGACCTGCCGGTGGATTTTTTCGCCTGGGTGGACATCACACAGGAGGTGCTCGGCTGGTACAACATCCCCTGCAAGATCAAGGCGGGGATCTTCGTCCTCTGCGTGGAGGGCGAACTGACGGCGACTATCAACCTGAAGGAGTGCCGGATCAAAAAGGACGACTTTATCGTGGTGGCGCCGGGCAGCGTGATCCAGTTCCACGGCTCGGAGACCAATTTCAGGCTCTCGTTCGTCGGCTTCTCGTCGAAATTCGTGGGGGAGGTGAACCTGATCAAATCGACAATGGATTTCTTCCCGGTGATGATCGAGAATCCGGTGCTGCCCCTGCGCACAGAGGCGGCGGAGATCTACAGGGACTATTTCGCACTCTTATATAAGATGTTCGTCGGCGACATGCTGACCCACCCGGAGATACAGCGGTGCGTGCTGGAATCGCTGCTCTACGGCATCGCCAGCCAGTACAAGCAGGTGGAAGGCACCAACCGCCGCCTGAGCCGGGGCGAGGAGATTTGCAAAGAGCTGCTGCGGCTGGTGATGAAGCATTATGCGACGGAGAGGCGGGTGTCGTTCTATGCGGACCGGATGCGCCTGTCGGCACAGCATCTCTGCACGACGGTCAAGCAGCAGACGGGCAAGACGGTGGCCGACCTGATCGCGGACGTGGTGATCATGGATGCCAAGGCGCTGCTCAAATCGACCAACATGCCGATCAAGGAGATCTCCATCTCGCTGAGCTTCCCGAACGTGTCGTTCTTCGGCAAGTATTTCAAACGCTACGTGGGCATGAGCCCGCAGCAGTATCGCAACAGCTGACAGACAAAAAGATTTGCGTATTAGGTTGGCATTCCGTTTCCGCCGGGGAGGTTTTTACCGGATATTTGCAAACGATACTCCGACTCTGTTAATATAGAAAACTTTCGGGTCGGGGTTTTTATCATTTATCCATAAAATACCCTATCTATTATGTCTGCAAATTTATGGCAGCCGAACCCGACCTGGTGGGACATCGAAACTATCCTGGAACAGGATACGCGGGATTACAAGTACAAATCGATCTATCTGCTGAACGATACTCTTCCGGTGGTGCACTTTGCCGGGGCGGTAGCTTATGCAACGTCCGACGGAAAGTTCTATACCGAATCCGGATGCGAGCACGTCTGGGACGTGTCGCAGGATAAACATTGCCTGATCGACGGGGAAGTTGCCTACTCGACCCGCTATGTCATCATCTACTCCAACACTCCGACCCAATTACTGTTGCTCGGCAATGACGTACAGTCCAATAATATAATCGGCTGCATCGCCGACGGGATTTCCCCGCTTGCTATTTTCGCAGGCCAGCAGGCGCTGGAGTTCCTGAAAATCAAACCGTACCTGACCAAAATCACTGCCACTGCTTTTGCCAACTGCTACAACCTGCAATCGGTGGACCTTCCGGAGGGCCTGGAACGCATCGTGTCCGGGGCAGACGTTGGAAGCCGCAACCTGCGCCGCAGCGAAGTCCCTGGTCCGGTGA
>JAJBVQ010000215.1 GCA_020859745.1 Rikenellaceae bacterium | reverse complement strand
GGCTTTGGGCGTAACACTGCCTGTGGCGCTTGATTTGTCCCTTGCTCGGGGCCTTAACTACTATACCGGGGCCATTTTCGAAGTCAAAGCCATGGACTTCCCGATGGGAAGCATCTGCGGCGGCGGACGGTACGACGACCTGACCGGTATCTTCGGCATGCCCGACACCTCCGGCGTGGGGATCAGTTTCGGGGCTGACCGCATTTACGACGTCCTGCTGGGGCTGGACCTTTTCCCCGCCGAAACCGCGCAGAGCGTGCGCGCCCTGTTCGTCAATTTCGGCGGAGACGAAGAACTCGCCGCCCTGAAACTGATGGGAGAAGTACGGAAAGCCGGGGTCGCCGCGGAGATCTACCCGGAAGCCGTGAAGATGAAAAAGCAATTCGACTACGCGCAGAAACGGGGGATACTCTACATGGTGTTCGTCGGCGAAAGCGAGGTGGCCTCACAGACCGCCACGGTAAAAAACATCGTGACGGGCGAACAGACACCGGTGCCTTTCGGCGAAATTCCCGCTTTCCTGGAACAATAAACCCGCCATCATTCCGTTTGCCTTTGGCAAACGACCCCAACCACCTACGCATGCGCAGACTACCCATCCTCTACCCCGCCCTGCTGGCGGCCGCCCTGCTGACCCTCACCGCCGCCCACGGCCAGCGGAGGCGCACAGGCCCTCCGGCGGCGCCCAAGATCGAAGACCTGCCCCGCCGGCCGATGGACACCATCGCCACACCCGACCCGGAGACCAAAGTCATCATTTTCAGCAACAATACCTGGGAATACTACCGTCCGTCGCTCAACCGGATGGACGAACTGCCCGTTTACCGCAACCATTGGGACACCGCGTCGGTATTCTCCTACCGCACCGTCGAGCTGAACGACCTGCCGCAGGTCGTCGACCTTAAGCTGATCGACAGCCTCGGCCAGTTCTGCTGCCCGGTGCAGGGGAAAGTGCTCTCGAAATACGGCCCGCGCAGGCGCAGGAGCCACAACGGCATCGACGTGCCGATGAAGGTCGGCGAACCGGTTTTGGCCGCCTTCGACGGCAAAGTGCGCTACTCCAAATACAACACCGGCGGTTTCGGCAACCTGGTCATTATCCGGCATCCGAACGGACTGGAGACGTGGCATGCCCACCTCTCCAAACTGAACGTCCAGGTCGGCGACTATGTCAAAACCGGGCAGGTGATCGGCTACGTGGGCCAGACCGGGCGGGCGTTCGGGCCGCACCTCCATTTCGAAACGCGCTATTACGACCAGAGCTTCGACCCGGAATTCCTTTTCGATTTCGAAAAAGGGATGCTTAAATACCAGACCTTCGCGCTGGAACGCTCCTTCTTCAACATCCACTCGCGGGCTTCGGAACTGCTCGACGAGGACGAAGCCGACGACCAGGACATCGCCAACGCCTTACTGGCCGCAGCCGACGATTCCACCACGATCCGCGCCGCGCAGCCCAAACCTGCGGGCAGTGGTCCGGTCTACCATATCGTGAAGAAAGGGGATATTCTCGGGCGGATCGCGCCGCGTTACGGCACCACCATCGCCAAGATCTGCCAGCTCAACGGCATCGACCGCAACAGCACCTTACGGCTGGGACAACGGCTAAGGGTCAAATAGAGCCCCTTTCCCGTCCCGGCGCTATCTTCCGCCCCGCCCTGTCCGCACACACGCGGCAGGAGCGGGGCGAAACGTTTTACTTTTGGCCCGGAGAGCCGCCCCACTGCCATAAAATCAGGAAAAAGCCGTATATTTGGAGACTGAAATTAACACCATCACATGATACTACTGTTCCGTAGCGACAACACCATCTACGCCGTGCAGGCTACCACGGCACTCGACAGGCAGGATATCGACAAGCTGCGCTGGCTTTTCGGCGGGGCCGAATGGCTCGACGTCTCCTCCGTGAGCGGCATCTTCGTCGGGCCGCGCCGCGAGATGATCACCCCGTGGAGCACCAACGCTGTGGAGATCACCCAGAACATGGGCATCGCCGGCATCACGCGCATCGAGGAGTTCCGCATCGTCGACAGCGAAGCGGCGCAGTACGACAAGATGCTTAACCGGATGTACCGGACCATCGACGGGAACGTTTTCACCATCGACAAGCAGCCGGAACCGATCGTCTATATCGAGGACATCGAAAGCTACAATAAAGAACAGGGACTGGCCCTGAACACGGACGAAATTCAGTACCTCAAAGACCTCTCCGCCAAGATCGGGCGGCCGTTGACCGACAGCGAAGTGTTCGGTTTCTCGCAGGTCAACTCCGAGCACTGCCGCCACAAGATCTTCAACGGACAGTTCGTCATCGACGGCGAAGAGAAGCCGGATACGCTGTTCAAACTCATCAAGAAGACCACCACTACCCATCCGGGGCGGGTGGTTTCCGCATACAAGGACAACTGCGCCTTTTTGCAGGGATCTGTGGTCGAGCAATTTGCGCCTGCGACACATGAGGGGCCGGACTATTTTGTGACCGAGGATTTTGAGAGTGTTATTTCGATTAAGGCCGAGACCCACAACTTCCCGACCACCGTGGAGCCGTTCAACGGGGCTGCGACCGGGACGGGCGGGGAGATCCGGGATCGTATTGCGGGCGGAAAAGGGGCCTTCCCGATGGCCGGTACTGCCTGCTACATGACCGCCTACCCGCGTCTGGACGGAGGCCGGAATTGGGAGAAGAATATCCCCGCGCGGCCGTGGCTCTACCAGACGCCGGAGGATATCCTGATCAAGGCTTCGAACGGGGCGTCGGATTTCGGGAACAAATTCGGGCAACCGCTGATTACGGGGTCGCTGTATACCTTCGAACACCAGGAGAACGGCAAGACCTTCGGGTTCGATAAAGTCATCATGCTGGCCGGCGGGATCGGGTATGGCAAAAAGGTGGACTCGCTCAAGGACGAGCCGGTCAAAGGGGACAAGGTCGTGCTGCTCGGCGGGGACAACTACCGCAGCGGCATGGGCGGCGGCGCTGTGTCGTCGGTGGCGACGGGCGAATACGCCAACGCCATCGAACTGAACGCCATCCAGCGGTCGAACCCGGAGATGCAGCGGCGGGCGTACAACGCCATCCGCGCACTGAGCGAAGAGCATGACAATCCGATCATCTCGATCCACGATCACGGCGCGGGGGGACACCTGAACTGCCTGTCGGAACTGGTGGAGGCCACCGGGGGACGGATCGACCTCGACAAACTGCCCGTGGGCGACCCGACCCTGTCCGACAAGGAGATCGTCGGGAACGAGTCGCAGGAGCGCATGGGGCTGGTGATGGACGAAAAACATATCGGGAAGCTCCGGGCCATCTCCGAACGCGAACGCGCCCCGATGTACGTGATCGGCGAGACGACCGGGGACATGCAGTTCACCTTCGTGGACAACCGCACCGGAGAGAAACCGATCGACCTGCAACTCAGCGCCATGTTCGGTGAAGCGCCGCGCACGGTGATGACCGACCACACGGTGATCGACTCCTACAAAGCCCCGGAGTACGATGTGAATAAGATCGGGGAGTACCTGACCGACGTTTTGCAGCTCGAAGGGGTGGCTTGCAAAGACTGGCTCACCAACAAAGTGGACCGCTCGGTGACCGGGCGCGTGGCGATGCAGCAGACGGCGGGGACGATGCAGCTCCCGCTGAACGACTGCGCTGCCATTGCTTTGGACTACCAGGGGACTTACGGGATTGCGACCGCTTTGGGGCATGCCCCGGCAGCGGCGATGGCCGATCCGGCGAAAGGTTCGGTGCTGGCGATCGCCGAAGCGCTGACCAATATCGTGTTCGCTCCGATTAAGGGCGGATTGGAAGGCATTTCGCTGAGCGCCAACTGGATGTGGCCTTGCAAGAACGAGGGGGAAGATGCGAGGCTCTACCGGGCGGTGGAAGCAGCCAGCGACTTCGCACTCGACCTGAAGATCAACATCCCGACCGGGAAAGACTCCCTGTCGATGACCCAGAAATACCCCGACGGGCAGATGGTGCTGGCGCCGGGAACGGTCATTATCACTTCGGCGGGCGAGGTGAGCGATGTCAAGAAGTGCGTCAAGGCGGCCCTTGACGAGAATTACTGCGCGACCGCCGCGAATAATGGCGGCGGCAGCTCGCTGATCTATGTGGACATGACCGGCGGCGAGGAGTTCCTGCTGGGCGGCAGCGCCTTTGCGCAGGTTGTCAATGCGGGGGGATCGTCGGCCGACGTGCCGACGGTCAAGGATGCCGGATACTTTGCCAAGGCTTTCAACGGCGTGCAGCAACTGATCGAACAGGGGCATGTGCTGGCCGGGCACGACATTTCCGGTGGCGGCCTGATTACCGCCCTGCTGGAGATGGCCTTCGGCGGGAACAAAGCGGGCTTGGACGTGGATTTGAACCCGTTGCGGAACGACGATCTCGTGAAGCTGCTCTTCAGCGAAAAACCGGCGGTGCTGCTGCAAGTTGCTAATCCTGAGGCGGTGCTGGCGGAACTGGACAAGTACGGCGTGGCGGCCCAGGAGATCGCCAAGGTCAACGGCACACGCAAATTCTCGCTGCGCCACGGCTGCTGCGAAAAGCTCACCCTCGACATCGACAAGATGCGCGACGTGTGGTACCGCACATCCTACCTGCTCGACCGCAACCAGAGCACCCCGCAGCTGGCTCTGGAACGCTACGAGAACTACAAGAAACAACCGCTCTACTACGACTTCCCGACATCGTTCACGGGCAAGTTGTCGCAGTACGGCATCGACCCGAAACGCAAGGCACGCACGGGGATACGGGCCGCAATCATCCGCGAAAAAGGGTGCCAGTGCGACCGCGAGACCGCATGGGCCATGCACCTGGCGGGGATGGACGTGAAGGACGTGCATATGACCGACCTGATCTCCGGGCGCGAGACCCTGGAGGATGTGAACATGATCGCTTTCGTGGGCGGCTTCTCCAACTCCGACGTGCTCGGCTCGGCCAAAGGATGGGCCGGGGCATTCCTCTACAACCCGAAGGCCAAAGAGGCGCTCGACCGTTTCTACGCACGGCCGGACACCTTGTCGATCGGCATCTGCAACGGCTGCCAGCTGATGGTGGAACTGGGGCTGATCGCACCGAAGAGCGACGAGGAAAAACCGAAGATGTTGCACAACGACTCGCACAAGTTGGAGTCGCGGTTCCTGGGCGTTACGATCCAACCGTCGCCGAGCGTGATGCTCAAATCGCTTGAAAACTCGGTGCTCGGGGTGTGGATCGCCCATGCCGAAGGCAAATTCCACCTGCCTTATGCGGAAGAGCATTACCACATTCCGATGAAGTACCTCTACGCCTCCTATCCGGCCAATCCGAACGGCAGCGACTACAATGCCGCGGCCATCTGCTCGGCCGACGGACGCCACCTGGCCTTGATGCCGCACCTGGAACGTGCCATGAGGCCGTGGAACTGGGGCTACTATCCCAGCGAAGCGCCGCGCACGGAAGACGAGATCACCCCGTGGATCGAAGTATTCGTCAACGCCCGCGAGTGGATCAAGAAACACACCCGATAAACGACCGTACATTCATATCGTTTTAATATCCGAGTCATTGGCGAACCTTTCGCCAATGACTTTTTTATCCGCCTGAACCTATGAATATCGAAGAGATACGCGACTACTGCCTCGCGAAACCGTACGTGACCGAGGCATTCCCGTTCGGGGAAGAACATATGGTCTTCCGCGTCGGCGACACCGCAGCTAAACAGGGAAAGATATTCGCCCTATGCTCCCTGGAACGACCCGATTATTTTCTACTCAAATGCGACCCCGAGCGCGCGTTGGAGCTGAGGGACCGTTATCCGGAGGAGATCGAACCGGGATGGCACATGAACAAACGCTGCTGGAACGGCGTGTTCCTGACCGGCCTCCACCTGACAGATGGGGATATCCGGGGGATGATCGACCACTCCTACGCCTTGGTAGCGGCTTCGCTGCCGAAGTGGCAGCGCACCGAACTGGGCTTATAAATATACGAACAGGATGGCTCCGGAGTGCCTGCACGGTCGCGCCCAAGGCCGGCCGCAGGCAGAGCGGGCGATAAATTCAGCAGTCCACTGACCCTCCGGGGAATCAGTTACGCGCCGGACCCAATCGGAACCGGCAGGATAATCCCGGGCGTTTTCACGGGAGCTATCCGACAAGGGGCTGCGGACTCGGCAGGAGTCCCGGGCAACCGCGGCAGCAACGAGGGAGCGCTATGGAGCGTCGGCAGCAACGGGTACAGCTGGTCGTCGTCGGTCAGTGGTACCAACGGCATGTACTTGAACTTCAACCCGACGGGCCTCAATCCCAGCAACACGACTAACCGCGCCAACGGCCTTCAGGTGCGGTGCCTCCAAGCATTTATCGACACCCTGTTCCCCTAAAGCGGCACGCCCGCAAGGTTTCCGATAAAACCTTGCGGGCGTGCTGTTTTTCCCGGACGAAGGCCCGGAACAGATCTTTTAGAAAGGCAGGTCGTCCACATCCGCCGCCGAAGTCGGCTGCGAAGCCGGTTGTGACGGCTGCGAAGCCTGCTGATAAGGCTGCTGTCCCCCCGAAGCCGCGTCTGCGGGCGGATACGGCGGAGGATAGGCCCCTGCCGGAGCACCGGCACCCGTTTGCGCGTCGAGGCGGTTCATCCGCCATGCCCGCACTTCGGTATACCAACGCCCGTTATATTCCCGGGACTCGACATTGACGCTCAGCGCCACCCGATCCCCCGGCCTCAAAGCCGCGGCATCCACGGCGCGGTCGTTCCAGAATCCTACGCAGAGTTTCCGGTTGAATTCACCCGGGAGGTCGAAAATCACATCCTGTTTTTTCCACTCGCCGCGGGCGCTCTGGCCCGTTACCAGCGGCAGAAGCATGTGCACAGTTACTTCAAAATCCATATCTCGTTCTTTCTTAGTATTTTACAATTATTGAGCATCATCCAGTATAACGACCTTCTCGATCACATCCCCCGGACGAATATCGTCGATCACGTCCAACCCTTCGTACACACGCCCGAAGCAGGTATGAACCCCGTCCAGATGCGCCGTATTCTCGCGGTTGTGGCAAATAAAAAACTGCGAGCCGCCCGTATTCCGCCCGGCATGGGCCATGGAAAGCACCCCCCGGTCATGGTACTGGTGCCCGCCCGAAGTCTCGCACCGGATGGTATAGCCCGGCCCCCCTGTCCCGTCGCCCTTCGGGCAACCGCCCTGGATGACGAAATCCGGGATCACGCGGTGAAAAGTCAGCCCGTCGTAAAATCCGCTTTCGGCCAGTTTACAGAAATTATCCACCGTTCCCGGAGCGTCCTGCTCGTAGAACTCCACCTTCATCACCCCTTTTGCGGTATGTATCTCAGCTTTTCTCATACGATTCATTATCGGTTGTTGAGGGTAAAGGTAGCGTTTTTCCGACTGAATAGCAAACGGCGGACAAAAAGGAGCGGGTTCCCGCGCCTATGCACGGGAACCCGCCCTCTCTTTCCTATGT
The DNA here is from genome assembly GCA_020859745.1 of Rikenellaceae bacterium. GTDB lineage: Bacteria > Bacteroidota > Bacteroidia > Bacteroidales > Rikenellaceae > Rikenella. Next base: position 1,365 of record JAJBVQ010000215.1, on the reverse strand, counting down.
GGGAGACAGCCTACTTATCGGCAGGCATGGTATCGGGCGTGCCCGGAACCACTTTCACCACTTCGATATCGAATTTCAGCGCCTGATTCGGAGCAATGCCGGGCCTTCCCTGTTCACCGTAAGCAAGGCTGGCCGGCGTGAACAACGTGATCTTACCGCCTTCCCCAATCAAGGGCACCCCTTCGAGCCACGCCGGGATCAGGTGCTGAGCGTCCAGCAACATAGCGTCACTCGATTTTTGAAGCTCCTGACCGTTCGGCAAACTCAGTGTATAATTCACATAGATCGAATCGCCCAAAGCCACCTTGCGGTCGCCGCCCTGTTTGTCGATCTTGTATGCCAACCCGCTGGGCAAGGTCTGCGCACCGTCCTTGACAGCCTCCTCGATGAATTTCTTACCGGCGGCTGCGTTCCTGCGGGCCATACCGACGGTCATATATTCCTGGATAAAAGCCCCGGCCTCTTCGCGGGTCATCGTGCTTTTCTTCGCAAAGGCATCTTTGATGGCAGCCGCCAGAATATCAGGATTCATGGTCGAATCCAGCTGGAATGCCATATAGCCTATGTCCGTCCCGACGGCATACGACAGCGTATCTTCGTAGGTGGTCAGTTTCGCACTCCCCTGGCCGCAGGAGGTCATGGCCGACAAGGAAGCGACCGAAGCGGCGGCGAGGATAAAAAGTTTTTTCATGGTCTGAATAGAAATATGATTGGTTATTAAATTCAAAGTCAGACGCAAATGTAATCATTTTTATCCGATTCCGCCGGAACGTCAGTTTTTTTCTTCCTTCGGAAGCTGTGTGTAGGCCGTGTGGCGCAGCTCTTTGGCGTCGACGTAGAAGACGACGTCTTCGGCAATGTTGCTCAGGCGGTCGCCCATGCGCTCCACCCGTCGCACGACGTTGTGGATGCCCATCACTTCGACCGTTTCGTCCGGATGCGCCGTAATGTACGCGGCCAGCACCGGCACGGCATCGCGGTGGATCAGGTCCACCACGTCGTCGAGCCCCAGCACCCGGCTGGCCAGCCGGCTGTCCTCCTTGGCCAGCGCCGTGCGGGCCTGCTCCATCATCTTGAGCACCGTGTCGAACATCCGTTTGAGCTGAAGCTGCTTCGCCAATTCCGGGGCGATCGCCTTGGTCTGGTTATGGGCCACAAAGAGGGCGATGCTTTCGGCGAAATCGCCGATCCGCTCCAGGTTGTTATTGATCTTGAGCAGCGACAGCACGAAACGCAGGTCGACGGCTACCGGGTTGAACAAGGCGATAAAATTCTCGCAATGGTGGTCTACGACCAGTTCCTGCGCATTGCCGCTTTTCTCGCGCGAGATGATCTCGTGGGCCAGGTCTTGGTCGAAAGCGGTCA
>JAJBVQ010000159.1 GCA_020859745.1 Rikenellaceae bacterium | reverse complement strand
ATATATGAGCGACCTGCATTTGGAATTCAGCGATAACAGCAGGTGGATGAAACATAATGAATTACCTGTAACTGGCGATGTTTTGGTTCTTGCCGGAGATATATTCTATTTGAAAAACAAGGTTGCACCTTTGAGCAATTTTTGGAAATGGGCATCTGTAAATTATCGGCAAGTGCTCCTTGTGCCCGGAAACCATGAGTATTACAATTATTGTGATGTGATGGATAAGGAACTGCAATGGAATTGGATGTTCAAGAAGAATGTAGGATATTACCAGAATCAAGTAGTAAAGATTGATGATACTGATTTTATCATGAGCACTTTGTGGTCTCAGATTTCTCCTTCTGACGAGTATTTTATATGGAAAGGCATGAACGACTTTCGGCAAATAATGTATAATGGCAAATTACTCCAAACTGAGGAGTTTAATCAGATGCATGAATTCTGCTTGGATTTCATCAAGCATAGTCTAACTGAAAGCACCGCAAAGCACATTGTGGTAGTAACACATCATCTTCCCACATTGGAGGTCGTCGCCCCTCACCATAAAGGTTCAGTGCTGAATAGTGCATTTGCAACTGAACTGAGTGGGCTTATTGCCGACAGTCGCATTGACGCATGGATTTATGGGCATTCACATACCAACATTGATGCAGAGATAAACGGAACAAAGATCGTTTGCAATCAAATGGGATATGTTTTTCAAAATGAGCATATCGCCAATGGTTTTGCTCCGGACAAGTGCCTTGTCTTGTGAAAGGCATAGGTTCGCCGGTAATACACTTTAAAGCCTCAATATATCATATAGTGAACAAAAACGCACGGGTTCATATATTATATGATATATTGTGGCTTAATGTTTTTCTGTTGAATGTAAGTATAATACAGCAGTTCTACACTTTTTCAAGCGAATCACAGTATAAATCACCGAAACCAACTTTACTTTATCTCCGTATTCATATATACGTGCATTAAAGTAAAGCTAACAGAGGGAGAAAAAGAGATGGCTTCGCCAAAGCCGAGCTGAACCATATCTGCCGATTTTCTCTTTTGGCTGCAAAAACACTCCGAAATCCTAACTCAAAAGCGAAGCAAGATTCTCCCCTTATCAAGCCACAAAAACCAATCCCAAAATCCGTGAATCCATCTCTGATTTTGCAGCCCCATTCGGCGAAATAATCACCGATATGCCTTATCTTTGCGAACCGGAGGTTTCGGAGCAAAAGAGAGCCATTTTCCTCTTTTTCCCTCCGTTTGAAGACAAACTAAGGTTAAAAACGTTAAATCTTCGATTTTCGGCAAAAAAACAAGTAAATTTTCGAGCAGTCTATCTTTTAGGCTGTAAACTACTGATAATCAATTAGCATAATATGCTGCATCGGAAAGTGAAATAAACTTACGTGGACTGCGAAGGGAGCCCTATTATGTTGTAACCTTCACATTTACGCCCCCATATCACCAGAAAATAAAGACTTTATGGGATATAGAAGAGCAAGAGGGTGTACCGTTCGGACCCCGTTTGAACGATCTAATAAAAGACTATTATCGTTAAGGACGTTTTTTTCTTGAGATGAAATAGCTTGTAATCATTTTCCCCGGCGCCTGCTTTTCACTTCACCGTGAGACAAGAATGAAACAGGTTCCGGGGATTTTTGTATCTTCATAATCCATAATGATCCCCGCCAGACATATCCCCTGCATCCTGCAAGCCCTGTTCGGCCTGTTGCTGGTCTGCTGGCCCGTATTCGACACGACTCCTGCGGGCGCAATCACCGGACTGCGTATTGCATTGGGCTGCGGGATGCTCCTGTTGTCGGCCGCAGCGATCATGACCGCCGGATTCCGGAAACAACCTGTAAAATGGAACCTGACCGACTGGGCCGTGCTGGCCTGTTCTGTATGGTACGTCGGCAATGTCGTCTTTATCGGCGGCCGCCAGACCGATCCGTACAGTCTGCTCTGTGGTTTGGTTATCCTGACGGCTTATGCTTTCTGCCGTATGGCCGGGAGTGCGGTATTATTGCCTGCCATGCTGGTATCGGGACTTGTGCAGGCCGGGATCGCTACGGCACAACTCTGCGGATGGGCGGCCACCCGGCACGCCTATCACGACCTCACCGGATCGTTCCCCAATCCGGGGCCGCTCGGCGGTTGGCTCTGCGTAACGGCGCTGGCAGCAGTAGTCTTGACCTTGCAATTCTGGAAACAGAGGCGGAAAGTATGGGCTGTGCTTTGCGCTGGAGGAGGACTATATATCGGAATTATTCTTTTGCTGACCGATTCGCGCGCGGCATGGGTAGGACTTGCCGCCGGGATTTTCGGGATGCTCTGTACGCTGAGATTCCGGTACAAGCGCACAGTGTTGCTTTCGTTAGCGGTCATCGCCTTAGCCGGCTCCGTTTTTCTCTATGGCTATAAGAAAGATTCGGCCGACGGGCGGCTTTTGGTGTGGCGCGTATCGGCAGATATGATCGCCGTACATCCGGTGGCAGGCTCCGGCGTCGGGACTTTTCCGGATCGTTATATGTTTGCCCAGGGGGACTATTTCGCAAAACACCCGGATTCCCGTTTTACTGCGGTGGCCGAACAGACCAGCTATCCGTTCAACGAGTTGGTCGGTGTAACGTGCGAACAGGGGATTGTCGGGGGATTACTGTTTCTATTATTGGTCGGCTCCGTACTGGTGCGGCGCGGAAATGCAGGCGGCAAAGCGCTTTTGATCGGCCTGTCGGTGTTCGGCCTGTTCTCCTATCCGTCCGCTTTCCTTGCATTCGGTATGCTGTTCGGCGCTTTGTTGGCGGATCGTGCGTACGGGCCGGGGTATCCGTTATCCCGCCGTACGATGGGGATTATCGCGGGCGTGATCCTACTGGCGGGCGGAACATTGTTGTGTTCTGTTTTCAGCCGAAGAAACGCTCTTGCCAACCGGTATACGCTGGCGCATCGGGCGTTCGAACTGACACTCCGAGGCGACCCGAACGAGCTGCCTGAATTGGAACGGATGGCGCGAAGGCTGCCCATTGCAGGTTTCTATGTCGAACTGGGCGACTTGTATCTCAAAGCGGACAGCACCGAGCGGGCTAAGTATTACTACCGAACCGCCGCCCGGATGATCCCTTCGCGGCTCAAACCGTACGACGGGCTTTTCCGCGCTTACCTTCGAGCCGGACAACTCGATTCGGCGGCAACGATGGCCCGGCGGATTGTCACCATGCCGGTCAAGGTCAGCAACACGGCGACGATCCGCATTCGCCAAACGGCCAAAGAGTGGCTCGAAACTCAGAACACGGACTTATGAAACACATGTTTACGATCCTTTTTTTTGCGGCCAGCGTCAGTCTGACCGGTTGCAACAACACCCTGCGCCATGCACGGCAAGTGGCCGACGCTTCAGGCAATCCCGAAATGAATCAAGTCATAAATCATTACAAGGACGACCCGGAAAAGCTGGAGGCGGCTGTCTTTTTGATCGAAAACATGCCAAGACACCGAACGCAGACTTTCGAACTGGTCGATACACAAGGACAATTATCCGGCGTTTCGCTCTACCGGCCTGAGATCACGTCGGCCAATTACCGGCAGTTCCTCGATTTGCTCGGACTGCATGTGCGGCACCGGACTATTCCGGATACCGCTGCCATGACCGCCGGATACCTGATCCGCAACATCGACCGCGGATCATCTTTATTTTCGTTGCGCCCTCCAAGCAGGCCAAAATGGACCGCACTCTCCGCCATGCGGTTTCAGAGATTCCGAGACAGAATGAGAAAATATGCCGTTTATTCCCACGGGGTAATCGCTTCACGATTCTTTTAACAAATACTCACTCCCGGACGCAACGCACGGAAAATCCGTCGGAACGAACGTTGATATCCTGCGTCGCGGCATTGGCAAGAACGTTCATGAACCAACCGGTTTGCGGGGAAGATGCGCTGCCCGACCAGTAACAGCCGTCGTTGCCTGTGTAGTACAGGTAACCATTGCTGTCGCTACGGCTGCCGGCAGCCGGGAAGAACAGGCTGGCATTATAGTGGCCGCTCGCCGAAAGCGGGTTGTAAAACAACCGGCCGATATAAGCCACGTCCGAATTGTCGGTGCTCACGGCAGACTTAGGTGAGGATATGAAAGGGAGGTTCTGTTTCTGTTCGCCGATCGCACGGCGGTCGAAGAAGCCGTCCGCATAGTAACCCCACAGAGAATTGTCACTGGAGGAACCCGCCTGTGGGTTGTTCCAGAGGCTCTGGCGCAACTCGGAATCGGTCGGAGAAGAAGTGACCGCCTCGCTCGTAGAACCGTTTTGCATGCGGCGGTACCCGACCGGACACGTCTCGGTCGCAGCAGCCAACGTACTCCAATAAGCACCGGAATAGGAAGCGGACCAGTTCGCGGACAACGTTTGATTGCTCGGCACCGCCGGATTGAATGCGTACACGCCGTAGTCCGGACTGAACTGGTATAACGCCCCCGCCTGCGAGGGGTAAGCCGTGAAGTAATCATCGGCATCGGACGGCCGGATCGGAGCCTCTACAGACTGGACAGTACTCGCCGTCCCTTTAAAACCGGGATACGTCAGGTTATAGGGCGAGAAGCGATTGGCCAGGGGGCGGGCGTTGATCCCTCCGTCGTCCGGCTCCATCAGGTAGTCGGCATCGTGGCCCTGGCGCAGGAAGATCTTCTGGTTTACCGTATAATCCCCATAAGAGAGCAGCAGAACAGCATAACGGGCGGGTTTGTCGGGTTGCGGGCTCCATTTCGAATTCAGCCCGATGCGGAACTCGACCGTACCGCCGCTGACCATTTCGCCCAAAACAGCCGTTGCGCTACCCGGCACCTGGTAACTTTCGGCATTGCCTGGGGTGGCGGTTCGAATGGCGGGATCGGGACTGCCGCCCGCGGCCAGGGCAATATCGCCGTCCGCCCAGTCATCGCTCATCCAGTAGACCGCTGCCAGCCATTTGCCCGCTTTGGAACCGGCCTCGATCCTGATCACCCGTTCGCCCGTTTGATTCGCTTTCCAGAATGCGCCCACATAGGTCTTCATGCCGGACGGTACCGTCCCGCCGCCGCTCACCTCCGGCAGTTGCACCACAGTCAGGCTGTGGCGCAGCCGTCCGGCGGCCACATGCACCTTGGCCGTTCTGACCGTATTGGTTGTATTAGCCTGAGAAGTGAGCCGGATATAGTTGTGCTGGCCGTTGTCAGGGGTGTATTCCGTGGCCGTCAGCCAGCTGCCTGCACCCGTCAGGTATTCGATCCCCCCGGTGTAAGCCTGGTCAGGATCGAACTCCCACCCGTAAGCATAGTTGGTCGTGCACAACACATCGGACGTACCCTCCGTATGGGCGCACGTTACCATATCCTCGGCGATGCCCAGATAGTGTTCACCGTTGAAAACGTAATTATTGACGCTCCGTTCATCCACCACGAGCAAACTCGTTCTCAGGTTGTTCATGATGCCGAGCGAGGCGACCGCGTCGTCGATATCCTCATAACCGATACCCCGCACCGCGTCGATCGTAAAGGTATAGCGGTGATTCCGGTAAAGGGGTATGTATTCGACCGTCGCCGGGTTGAAACCCGTTTGGCCGGGTTGCCGGCCTTCCGCATCGGTTGCGGCCGTAAAGTCCAGGCGGTAGTAATATTCCTTGCCTTGGTAGGTACCTTTCACAACCAGACATGTGGCATCGGTATGGGTCGCATCGCCCTCAACTCCAGATGTCGCAGCCGCCTCGTATGTGTATATCCCGCCGATCAGGCCTCCCGCAGGGGATGCAGGATAGGCATACAGAAGCCGGTCCGTTTTCCCGGCAGGCTGTGCAGGCACCATCGGCGATGCCGGTAACGAGGGCAGCACTGCCCCATCGGCCGGGTTCCATGCCGGGGCAATGTAACCCGCGGCGTTATAGTGCATTACATAGACCTCCGTGAGGGTAAATCCCGCCGCGTTGTTCACCACGTCGATGCGCGCTAGCATCCGCACCAGGTCGATATCTGTCAGGCTCATCCCGACCTTGAGGCCCTGGGCCAGCGTTTTTTCCCCGTACATAGGGATTGGATCGTAGTCGCCGGAACCGGCGGCGTTCCATTTCCAGCCGTCATCCGTTGCTCCGCCGTTTTCCGTTTCATAGGTCAGGGCCGACAGGATATCTTGTTTGGGACTCCCGTAGCCTCCCGTATTTACCGCGGCCTCTACCCGGTCTGCGGCGTTGGCGATGATCACCAGCGTCGAGGCGTTGGCATCGGTACCGAGGCTGGCTTTGAACTGCACGCGGTAATTTTCGATGCCGTTTCCGCTCTGGGTGATGTCGCGCCCCTTAACGTGGCGCGCCAGCGTTTCGGGGCTGCTCGAAACACCCTTGTCGAATACGAGGATGTCGATCGTTTTCACCACCGCCTCACCATCTGCGCCAGCAATAGAGCGCGTAGTGGGAACCTGCGTTCCCGGCACCTTGACGCTGATGGTCACCTCGTCGCCGGCAGGCGTGTCGGGGGTATATACAATTTCCTTGGTGCATCCGGCCAGGCCCACTGCCGCCAGCAGCACGGCCAACCCCGATAAGACCGATCCGGGGCGAAAGCGGCAAGTTATATTTTGTCTTGTTTTCATATCTTCTTAATTTATTCCGGTCATGATTTTCTTCATCGGTTCGGTTATTCCGCCACGCAACGAACCGAATAACCGATGGATCGATTGTTCGTGCTGACGGGTTGGACCGCACTGCCGTTGAAATTCAGAACGTAACCGCGGGTAGAACCTGAAGGTATCGCCGACCAGTAGTACCCGTAAGTGCCGACCCCGTTCATGTAGCCGTTGTCGCGATAGCCCGTGGCGGGATAGAAAGAGGTGTTGCCCGTTTGCCATCCCCCGAGGAAGAAATTCCAGCCTTTGTTAAAGCCGCCGCTAACATTCTTTTCCGCCGAGTTGTTTCCGGTGGAGGTGAAGCCTCTCCACGCATTCGACGGGGGCATCTTGAACCCGGCGGGGCTCGGGTCGTAAACCGTCTTGACCACCGCATTGTCGTTCATGGAACTCACGGTATTGTCGGCGCTCCAGAGATTGTAGTAATTCCCCGATGAAGTCCAGTTTATACCGGTGAAATATGCGTACGGTTTGCTTACCGCCTCGCCCAAAGTTCCCTGTCCGTTGTTCACGACGTAGGAATAATCGCCGTAAATCGTCTTTTCCGCGGTAGCGTTCGTGCCGGCAGCCGGCGGCATGGGGTCTTTGCGGCCCCATTGCCAGTAGGGACTGTTATTGCCGGTCGTCACGGTTCCGTTATTCTGCGTGAGGGTAAAAGAGGCCGTATGGGAGCTGCCCGTTTGGGTAAAACGGACTTCCACGCTGCGGGGGGCCGTGCCGTAGGTCGTCGTCCGGGCGGTGCACCACCCGAGATTATAGGGCATGAAATCGTACGTATAACCCGTCAGGTTCGTCGTGGCCTCCGTCGCCGGATGGTCCATGTCCACCAGCGGCGTCACCCAGATATGCCAGCTCCAGAGAATCGTTCCGTTGCCGTCCCGCACGGCGACAACGGCATTGCCCTGCGCGATCGTTTGCTCCGGAACCGCAAAAGAGAGGCTCTCCCCGTCGTCGGTCAGGCTGACCGAAGTGACCAGTCCCGGCGAATCCTGCCACACCAGCGTGGCATCGGCGGGCGTGAACTGTCGATAGATATACGGCCTGCTTATAGCGGTGTTGTCATGCCTCAGAAAGCCCCTCAGGTAATCGCTGCTTGCCGCGGCAGCCGACGGTTGGTAAGCGGACTGATTGTCGCCTCCGCCTTTGACCGCATTGCCGTACACCAACGGCAACTTGTAATGTCCCGGATAACCGATGATGTAGCAGTTCGCGGTATTCATGGCCTCCGCGCCTCCCCGGGTCGAAAGGTCGTAGGGCGCAGCCTCGGTTCCCCTCGCGGACGATGCCCGGCCCTGCAGGTCGAGATCCTCCGCATTGTTCGTGATTCCGGGGAAGGCCGAGACTTCGGCCGCGTATGCGGTCGCCGGGCCGCCCGGCCCGCCCGTTTGCATACCGTTCAACCAGCCGGGAGCCGCCGGTGACCAGTCTGCGCCGGGTTCCTTGAATTCGACAGTCCACTCCACGGGTATATCCTGACCGTTTCCCTCTCCGGCATAGCTTTCAACGGTATAGTCCCACTTCCCCCCGGCATACGTATAAGTGGTCTTCGGGGCGGTAACGTTGAACGTGCGGGTGATGACCGGCTGCGTGGCATGGATCACTTTAGTCAGATTCCCGGCCTTCACAAAAATCCGGGCCGAGCGCTCCGCATCCGAAGTATTAGCCGTCGCAGTCAGGTTGATCTCGCGGGCCAGGGAACCGTCCGCGCCGCTGAGGCTCAGGGTGAGCCACTCGTTTCCGGCCGTAACGGCCGGAGAAAAATCAATCTCGGATCCGTCCACCCGTATCCCGGCCGCAAAGCCCTGATCCGCAATATCATAAGTGGTCGTGGCCATCAAACTCTTCTGTTCGCCCGCCCCGGAGAAAACCAACTCGTCGCCGCTGACGATCAACTGATACTGTCCGTCGCCGATCACTTTCTGATCCGTCCACTCCCACTCGACGACCTCCGCCGTAAGCTGGCTTTCGCCATTGAAAGCATCGTCGGGATTGGCGTATCCCGGTCCGTTCACAGCCCCGATAATGACATTATAGCGGTGGTTGCGCAGGACCGTATAGTAGTTCTCCGAATTGTCCGCCTCCAATTCCCGCAGATCGACGCGGTAGTAAGAGGGTGAGACCGCCCCCCGGTAATATCCGCCCACCACCAGACAGGTATTGGTCGCCCTCTCCGGGGCGCTTCCGGCCGGAGTTTCGAACGTGTAGATCGAGGAGAGTATGTTAT
>JAJBVQ010000014.1 GCA_020859745.1 Rikenellaceae bacterium | reverse complement strand
GTATGGACACAGGATGCCGGGGTGGAATTCCGGCCCTATGAGAATTTCACGGATTATCTGACTGCTTTGGGCGGTATGACGGTCATTGTCAATCCGAACGGATTGGATATCCGCCACTATTCGATATTGAAAGCGGCGCAAGCCGATGTTCGCGAAGAGGCGACGCTCTACGGTTTCATCTCTGCCCTCAAGGCGGTTAAAAATCCGGTGGAGATCAGCGGATTCCGCCGGGCGATGGAAATAGATGGAGTGGCATTGGTGCGGTTCGAAATGTGGCTGGAGAATGTAATACAGGCAGGACGGCGGCCTTCCGAGTTGGAGATCGCCGCCAAACTGCACGAATTCAGAAGTGCCGGAGAGGGATTCCGCGGCGAAAGTTTCGAGACCATTTCCGGATACGGGACGCACGGCGCCATCGTGCATTACAGTGCGACTCCCGAGAGCGACAGACCCGTCGGAACCGATAATTTCCTGCTGATCGACAGTGGAGCGCAATACCTGTACGGCACAACTGACATTACCCGTACCTACCATTTCGGCCGGCCTACAACAGAGCAGAAGCGGGACTATACGGCCGTTCTGAAAGGCATGATTGACCTGAGCGCCGCCCGTTTTCCGGCCGGTACGCGCGGTGCGCAGCTGGACGTTCTGGCCCGGCGGCATCTGTGGGAAATGGGGCAGAATTACCTGCACGGAACGGGACACGGGATCGGGCACTTCCTGTGCGTCCACGAAGGGCCGCAGTCGATCCGAATGAACGAGAATCCGGTGACCCTGCACCCGGGCATGGTGCAGAGTTGCGAACCGGGACTGTACCTCACGGGTAAATACGGCATCCGGATCGAGAACCTGACGACGGTGACCGCGGACGATTGCCCGGAAGGGTTCCTGCGGTTCGAAACCTTAACATTATGCCCGGTCTCATTGGCGGCTTTGGATGCGGATGCTTTGGAATCACCCCAGCGGGAGTGGCTGAACAGCTATCATGCCATGGTCAGGGAACGGCTGTCCCCCTATCTGGATCCGGAAGAGCGGGAATGGCTCCGGGAGAAAACGCGACCGGTTTAGGCACAGTTATTGATTATTCATAATCAAGTTATAAACTATCAAAACACTTGATTATGGAACACGATACGATCAAAAACTTCGACCTGAAGAAATACCTGGGCAAATGGTACGAAATCGCCCGGTTCGATTACCGTTTCGAAAAAGACCTGTACGCCGTGACGGCCGAATACTCCATACGCGGGGACGGTAAGGTGCGCGTGGTCAACAGCGGACATAAAGGTTCGCCGTCCGGGCCGCTCTCCGAGTCCGAAGGCAAAGCCAAACTGGGCGACCCGGACAATCCGGAAAAACCGGGCTACCTGAAAGTTTCGTTCTTCGGGCCGTTCTATTCGCCCTATTACATTCTGGCCGTGGATCCGGAGTACCAATACGCACTCGTGGGAGGTAAGAAACAGAAATACCTGTGGATACTCTCCCGCACGCCGACCTTGCCGCAGGACGTCACCCAGATGCTGATCGACCGGGCCAAACAGCTCGGTTTCGAAACTTCGAAACTACAGTTCACCCAACAAAGCGACCGAACGATCTACTAAGCAAAAATCGCTGTCAGAAAGGCTCCTGACAGCGATTTTTGTTTTCGTTTACCACACGTGCCCCCCTTAAACTTCACTTCACTACGGATTGTAAATATCGAAATTCCGAAAATTGAAGATCGCCTGGGTCATATTCCTCATCTGCCGGGCCGCCGTATGCCCTGGATCGAGTTCCAATGCCCGGTTGAAGTCGTTCATCGCTTTGCCGAAATCGTTGTTCTGATAGTGGAGCCTGCCCCTTTCGAAGTAGTGATTGGCAACAGTCGGCGCCTGTTCGATCACTTCCGTCCACTGCTTGATCGTCTTGTTCATGGCGTACAGGTTTTTGTCCCGGATATAATCCCGGACCGGTTCTGGTATCACACCGGTACCGACGGGGAGCCCGGCCGCAATGGCCTCTCGAACAGACGTGGAATCTATCTCGTACATAGGTGCCTCAGCCATCTCCGGGGAAGCCGTACCGTAGTTTCTTGGATATATCAAGAACCGTACCATACGCCTCAATTTTTCCGCCTCGCGCCACTGGGGCAATTGGTCGGCTATGTCGCTGCCGGCCAGGATAATAAACTGCGTGTCGGGATACAATCCCTGCAAATACCGTATCGTATTGACCGTATAGGAGGGCTGGGGCAGGGCAGCCTCCGCATCGCATGCCTTGAGCCGCGGGTCGCCGATCCCCGCCAACGCCAACCGAACCATCTCCAGACGGTCTTCGAAAGGAGCCAGCTCCTCCGGGTTTTTGAACGGGTTTTGCGGCGAAACCACCAGCCAAACCTCCTCTGCCAGATCCCGATCGAGGACGTACCGGGCCACCGCCAAATGGCCGCAATGGACGGGATTGAACGATCCCATCAGCAACGCCACCCGTTTTTTCACCTCCTGCATAAAAATCCGCCCTTTTACTTGGCCGCCAGAAAATCCCCGACCACTGCGACAGCCTCGGCATAAGCCGTTTCCAGGTCGTCGTTGATGATAACCCGGTCGAACTTAGGCGCATACGCTATCTCCTGTTCCGCCTTGGCCAGCCGTCGCTTGATCGCCTCCGGCGTGTCCGTGCCGCGCCCGACAAGCCGCTCGCGCAACGCCTCGACCGACGGCGGCATGATAAAGACGGAGAGCGCCTGGTCACCGAACAGCTTTTTGATATTCAGCGCCCCGACAACGTCCACGTCGAACACCACAACGTGTCCGCGATCCCAGATCCGGTCGATCTCGGCCCGCAGCGTCCCGTAGCAAGTCCCTTTGTAGACCTCCTCCCATTCCACGAACTCCCCCTGCTCGACACGGGCCATGAACTCCGCGGCATCCATGAAATAATAGTCGATCCCATCCTTTTCCTCCCCCCGCGGAGCCCGCGAAGTGGCCGAGATCGAGAACTCCAACTCCGGAAAAAGCTTCAACAGGTGCTTGACAATAGTCGTCTTACCTGAACCCGACGGCGCCGAGAATATCAATACCTTGCCCATAGACCGAATGTTTTATAAAAGGTTGAGTAACTGTTCCTTGATCTTTTCGAGCTCGTCTTTCATGCGCACCACGATCTTCTGAATCCCCGCATGATTGGCTTTCGATCCCGTGGTATTGATCTCGCGGCCGATCTCCTGCGCGATAAAGCCCAGCTTGCGCCCCACGCCTTCCGACTCGGCCGCCACGGTGCGGAAATAATCGCAATGCTGCTTGAGCCGCACTTTTTCCTCCGTGATATCGAACTTTTCGAGGTAATATATAATCTCCTGTTCGAACCGATTGTTGTCCACATTGACCTGCAACGCCTTCAGGTTATCCATCAGCCGCGCCCGCACGGTCTCGATCCGTTCCCCCTCCAGCGGCACGATTTGCGCCGCCAGCTCCTGAATGGTGTCTATCCGTTTCAGCAAGTCTTTAATCAGCACCGCCCCCTCCTGCAACCGAAAAGCGTTGATGTTCTCCACCGCCTCATCCACCGCTTCGCCGAGCGCCGTCCACTCTTCGTCGCTGATCGTCACGCTTTCGGTCTGCATCACGTCCGGCAGCCGCAGCACCGTGGTAATCAACGGTTCGGCGGCGTTCGTGTCGCCCAGCTCTTTTTGCAACCCGGCAAGCTGCAAATAATATGCCTTGAACAGCTCTTTGTTGATCGAGCCGCCCGCTGTTTTCGCCCCGCCCGTATTTTCCACCGACACGAACAAGTCCACCTTCCCGCGTCCCAGAGCCTTGCCCACGGTATTGCGAATCTCGTACTCCTTCTCCCGGTAAATGGAGGGTATCCGGGCCGAAAGATCCAGCTGTTTACTGTTCAGGCTTTTGATCTCAACGGTTATTTTGCGTTGGTCGGTATGCCGTTCGGCACGACCGTAGCCGGTCATCGATTTTATCATGCTTCTTGTTTTTTCTTATTCTTAGCAAAGATAGAGTGATTTTCCCATTTACCGCTCTTATAATACCCGTAAGCGATCGCCAGCCCCACGCTCCATCCCACCGGCACCGACCACCAGATGCCCCGTTCGCCGATTAGCCGCGACAGCCACATGGCCGCCGGAATACGCACCGCCCACAGCGACACCAGCGTCGAGAACATCGGGAAGATCACCGCCCCGGCCCCGCGCAGCATCCCGTTGATAACAAACATCGCACTGAATATCAAATAGAACAGACTGACGATCACCAGATACTCCGTTCCCACGCGGATAACGCCCGGATCGGTCGTGAATATCCGTAGGATCGACGGCCCGAACAGCACGATCACCGCCGTGATGACCACACAGGTCAGCGACGAAAAGAGCATCGTCATTTTCAACCCCTTGTGCACCCGGTCCATCCGTCCCGCCCCCACGTTCTGCCCCGTGAAGCTGGTCAGGGCCATGGCAAAATTCATCGACGGGATCACCGCCAGGTTATCCACCCGTATCGCCGCGCTGTAACCCGCAATCACATCCGTTCCCCAGCCGTTCACGATCCCCATCAGGGCCACCATGCCGAACGCCACGAATGACTGCTGTACGCCCGTGGGCAGCCCGTAATTGATACATTGCCGGAAGATTTTGCGGTCAAACTTCAATTTCAGCAAGTCGATGCGCAGGACCGATCCGCTCCGGTTCATGTACCACAGCGCGGAGAAATAGGCCACCGCCTGCGACACCACCGTGGCCCAGGCTGTTCCGGCCACCCCCCATTTGAACGCCAGTATAAACAGGAAATCCAGCCCCACGTTCAGTATCGCCGACACCAGCAGGAAATAGAGCGGCGTTTTCGAGTCGCCGATCCCCCGCAGGATGGCCGCGATCGCGTTAAAGCCGAAAAACGGGAACATGCCGCACAAATAGATCCGCAAATATTGAGAAGCCAGCGGAATCAACGGTTCGGGCAATTCGATCAGCCGGAAAATCCCGTCGCTGAAAAATATCCCCACCAAAGCGATCACCACGCCGGCAACCACCAGAAAGATATGGAGCGTATCGCTCGTCAGGCGGACTTTGTCGTACTGCTTGGCCCCATAATACTGCGACAGCACCACGCTCGCCCCCGTTCCGACCCCGATCACCAGCGCCACCACGGCGAACACCACCGGCGTGCTGGCCCCCACGGCCGCCAGCGCCTCCTTGCCCAGGTAACGTCCCACCACGGCGCTGTCCACGATCTGGTAGAGCTGCATGACGAAATTACCCAGTATGATAGGCAACGAAAAGAGTATGATCTGACGCCCGACAGGGCCTGTAGTGAAATCTTTCATAGGAGTTTTAGCCGAACAAAATTCGCAAAAAATTTCATTATTGAAGAATATTTCCGATATTTGGTAGCCGCTTTAGTCCCGCACAAGGCGGCGCTTTGCGTTGATAACGAAATCAAATCACACCGAATATGAAAAAACACAATTTTTCCGCAGGGCCTTCGATCCTGCCCCGCGTAGCGGTCGAAAACGCCGCCAAAGCCGTATTGGACCTCAATGGCATCGGACTTTCGGTACTCGAAATATCGCACCGCACCAAGGATTTCGAAGATGTGCTGGACGAAGCGGTGGCTTTATTCAAGGAATTGCTGCACATTCCGGAGGGATACAGTGTCCTGTTCCTCGGCGGCGGGGCGAGCATGCAGTTTTGCATGGTGCCGTTCAACCTGCTGGAAAAGAAAGCCGGGTATATCAACACCGGGGTGTGGGCGAAAAAGGCCCTGAAAGAGGCCAAACTGTTCGGCGACGTTGTCACGGTGGCTTCGTCGGAAGACAAGAATTTCTCGTACATTCCCAAGGGGTATACTATCCCGACGGACTTGGATTACCTCCATATCACGACCAACAACACCATTTTCGGTACCGAATACAAGACCGACATCGACTCGCCGGTGACGCTGGTGGCCGATATGTCGTCCGACATCATGTCGCGGCCGGTAGACGTATCGAAATACGGCCTGATCTACGGTGGAGCGCAAAAGAACCTGGGGCCTGCAGGGGTTACGTTCGTCATTGTGCGCAACGATATTCTCGGTAAAGTGTCGCGGGCCATTCCGAGCATGCTGGACTACCGCACGCATGTGGACGGCGGCTCGATGTTCAACACGCCGCCGGTGTTCCCGATCTATGTGGTGCGCGAAACGCTGAAATGGCTCAAGTCGATCGGCGGCGTGCCTGCGGTGCAGAAACTGAACGAGGAAAAGGCGGCGCTTCTTTACAACGAAATCGACCGCAACCCGATGTTCCAAGGGACGGCGGCTGTGGAGGATCGTTCGCTGATGAACGTCTGCTTCGTGTACAGCGAACAGTATAAGGAGATGGACATCGCCGAATTCGTGAACTTCGCCAAGGAGCGCGGCATGGTCGGCATCAAGGGGCACCGGCTGGTGGGCGGTTTCCGCGCATCGATCTACAATGCGATGCCGAAGGAGAGCGTTCAGGCCTTGGTGGACTGCATGCAGGAATTCGAAAAGAAGTACGCTAAATAACAGCGCCACTGGGCGATACTGTGTATCGCCCGCTCCACCGCGAACACACGGGACCCGCCCGATGAGGGCAGTTCCGTCAAACTGCAACTTGCGCGCCCGCGAAAGAGGGAAAGACGACTTTTTGAACGGTCGCGTTCAAAAGGGCAGATTTCCCCGACGCGCAACACAAAACAAAACGAGAACAAAGACTATGAAAATACTGGTAGCGACCGAAAAACCTTTCTCGAAGCAGGCTACGGACGGCATCGCGGCGATTGCCAAGGAGGCCGGATATGAATGCGCTTTGCTGGAAAAATACACCTCCGTCGATGAATTCAAAGCCGCTGTGGCGGATGCCGATGCCTTGATCGTGCGTTCGGACAAGGTGACGGCCGATATTATCGCCGCGGCGCCGAAACTGAAAATCGTAGTGCGGGCCGGGGCGGGATATGACAACCTCGACCTGGCGGCTTGCTCGGCACGGGGGATCGTGGCGATGAACACGCCGGGACAGAACTCCAATGCGGTGGCCGAACTGGCCATTGCGATGATGATCTTCATGGCCCGCAACCAGTTCACGCCGGGCACCGGAACCGAGATCAGCGGCAAACGGCTGGGGATTCATGCGTATGGGAACGTGGGGCGGATCGTGGCGCGGTACGGTAAGGCGTTCGGGATGGAAGTCACCGCTTACGATCCGTTCATCACGGATGCCGCCGTTTTTGAAAAAGACGGGGTGAAGATGGCTTCGTCGGTGGCGGAACTGTACAAAAACAGCGATTACCTGTCGCTCCATATCCCGGCTACTCCGGAGACCATCAATTCGATCGGTTACGACCTGCTGATGTCGATGCCCAAGGGGGCGACGCTGGTGAACACGGCGCGCAAAGAGGTGATCGACGAAGCGGGTTTGGCCAAGGCTCTTGAGGAACGGACTGATTTGAAGTACATTACTGATATTATCCCGGCCACGGCGTCCGAACTGGCCGAAAAATTCGGCAAGCGGTTCTTCACCACGCCGAAAAAGATGGGGGCGGAAACGGCGGAGGCCAATGTGAACGCCGGTTTGGCGGCGGCGCGGCAGATCGTGTCGTACCTCAAGGACGGGGTGACTAAATTTCAGGTGAACAAGTAAACTATGGTACAGATAAAACCCTTCAAAGGCATACGGCCGCCGGCACAGTTGGCGAAGGAGGTGGCTTCACGTCCGTACGACGTGCTGAACTCGAAAGAGGCGAAAGCCGAAGCGGGGGAGAAGTCGCTATTGCATATTATCAAACCTGAGATCGACTTCGACCCGATCATCGACGAGCATTCCGATGCTGCGTATCGGCAGGCTGTGGAAAATTTTAAGAAGTGGAAGGCTAACGGCTGGCTCGTGCGGGACGACAAAGAGCATTACTATGTCTATGCCCAGACGATGGACGGTCGGACGCAGTACGGCTTGGTGGCGGCCTGCCATTTCCAGGATTACGTGGAGGACAGGATCAAGAAGCACGAGCTGACCCGGCCTGACAAGGAGGAAGACCGCATGATCCATGTGCGGAACCAAAATGCCAATATCGAACCGGTCTTTTTCGCTTATCCGGCGAATAATGAGGTGGATACCATTATCAAGCAGATTGTTACGGCGAAGGCTCCGGAGTATGATTTTGTGGCTGACGGGGACGGATTCGGACATCAGTTTTGGGTGATCGACGATGCGGATACTATTGCGAGGATTACCAATATTTTTGCCAAGATTCCGGCGTTGTATGTGGCTGACGGACACCACCGCACCGCGGCTGCGGCACGGGTGGGGGCGGAGAAAAAAGAGGCGCTTCTCAAGTCCGGGGGTACCTATACCGGGAAAGAGGAGTTCAACTATTTCCTGGCCGTGATTTTCCCGGACAACCAGCTGAAAATCATCGACTATAACCGGCTGGTAAAGGATCTGAACGGCTTGACTCCGGCGGAACTGGTGGCGGCCCTGGAAAAAGACTTCACGGTCACGAAAAAGGGGAGAAGTATCTATAAACCGACTGAATTGCATGACTTTGCCATGTATCTGGACGGGGAGTGGTACGAACTCAAGGCCAAAGAGGGGACTTATGACGATAACGACCCGATCGGGGTGCTGGATGTCACCATCCTGTCGAACCTCGTTCTGGACAAGATCCTCGGCATTAAGGATTTGCGCACTGACAAGCGGATCGATTTCGTGGGGGGGATCCGCGGCTTGGGTGAATTGCAGCAGCGGGTGGACAACGGCGAAATGGCCGTGGCGTTCGCCCTGTATCCGGTGTCGATGAAGCAACTGATCGACATCGCTGACACGGGCAATATCATGCCGCCGAAAACTACTTGGTTCGAACCGAAACTGCGTTCGGGACTGGTCATTCATTCTCTGGAAGACTGACAGTTGGACATCTGACACAAATATGCATTTAAT
>JAJBVQ010000268.1 GCA_020859745.1 Rikenellaceae bacterium | reverse complement strand
ATGGTGCTCGTACCTATTCTGGGGGAGGCTTTCCTCGAACTGCTTAAAGGGTAGTTCTCGCCGGCGGCTTCGGGGATCTCGGGGTACGCGCTGGCGGCGGGGTTCCTGGCGGCCTATGTGTCGGGGCTGTTCGCCTGCAAGGTGATGATCCGCATCGTGAGCCGCGGTAAACTGTGGTGGTTCGCACTCTATTGCGCCGTGGCCGGGGCTGTGGCGGTCATCCTCGGATAATTTTTTACATGACAGGGAATTTATTGGAAACATTGGGGCCGGACTATCCGTTTGAGGAGGGGCTGGTGATCCCCGTGGACAAGCCGCTGGGGTGGACATCGACCGACGTGGTGAGGAAAGTGCGGACGCTGATGCGCAAGCTGGGCCACCGCAAGATCAAAGTGGGGCATGCCGGAACGCTGGACCCGCTGGCCACGGGCGTGCTGCTGATTTGCGTGGGGCGGGCAACGAAGCGGGTGGACGAGTTGCAGGCCGAAGAGAAGGAGTACCTGACCACGGTCGAACTGGGGGCTACCACGCCGAGCTACGACCTGGAACACCCGGTCGATGCGCGTTACCCGTGGGAGCATATCACGCGGGAGCGGATCGAGCAGGTGTTGCAGGGTTTCGTGGGGGAGCAGGAACAGGAGCCGCCGGTCTATTCGGCCAAGAAACTGGAGGGGAAAAGGGCGTACGAGTATGCGCGCGAGGGCGAGCAGATCAGGATGCGGACGGCCTTAATCACGATCTATTCGGCGCATGTGGAGTCTTGTGAATTGCCGGAGGCGCCGCGGGTCACGGTGCGGATTGTGTGCAGCAAGGGGACGTATATCCGTTCGTTCGCGCGCGATCTGGGCGAACGGCTGCAAAGCGGGGGACATCTGGTGGCATTGCGGCGGGTGCGCAGCGGCGGCTACCGGGCCGGGGACTGCGTCACGCTGGAGGCTTTGCAGGCCGAATTATGGCCGGGAAAGCCAACCGTTGAAACAAATCCGGCGTAATTCCGTATATCAATTTACCGTTTGTTTATTTGTCATTGAGCTATTGGGGTTGCTGTTTTTGTCGTGATGCGGCCGAGAGCGAGCAGCTGAGTTCCCGCGTCAGCGGTGGCCCGCGCCTCCCCGTGCGGGACAAGTCCCACTCAGGCGCAGACCACCGAAGACAGCACTAAACAAACAAACGAACCATTCATGCCCAAAACAGTACATTAACGATATGAAACTTTCGCAGTACAAGTACGACTTCTCGCCCGACATGCTGGCGAAATACCCCGCCGAGAACCGCGACGAATCACGCCTGCTCGTTTTCGACCGTAAAAGCGGAAAGATCGAACACAAGGTATTCAAAGACATCATCGGCTATTTCAAGGAAGGCGACGTGATGATCTTCAACAATACGAAAGTTTTCCCCGCCCGGCTCTACGGCAACAAGGAGAAGACCGGCGCCGAGATTGAGATCTTCCTGCTGCGCGAGTTGAACCGCGAGCAGCGGCTGTGGGACGTTCTGGTCGATCCGGCGCGCAAGATACGAATCGGAAATAAGCTCTATTTCGGAGAGGATGACGCGCTGGTGGCCGAAGTAATCGACAACACCACTTCGCGCGGACGGACGCTGCGTTTCCTGTTCGACGGCGATTACGAACAGTTCAAGGCGGCCCTTTACAAGCTCGGCGAAACGCCGCTGCCCCGCTGGATACGGCCGAAGGTGGAGCCGATCGACGAGGAGCGCTACCAGACGATCTATGCCAAGGTCGAAGGTGCCGTGGCGGCGCCGACGGCCGGCCTGCATTTCAGCAAGCACCTGCTCAAAAGGCTGGAGATCAAAGGGGTCGGCTGCGCGGAGGTAACTCTTCATGTGGGGTTGGGTAATTTCCGGTCGGTGGATGTGGAAGACCTGACCAAACATAAGATGGACAGCGAACAGATCTTCATCCCGGACGAGGCGGTGCGGATCGTGAATGCCGCGCGGGCCAAGGAAAAGCGGGTTTGCGCGATCGGTACCACGGTGATGCGGACTATCGAAAGCTCGGTGTCTACGGACGGTATGCTCAAACCGTTCGAGGGGTGGACCAACAAGTTCATCTTCCCGCCGTACGAGTT
Source organism: Rikenellaceae bacterium (assembly GCA_020859745.1). Taxonomy (GTDB): domain Bacteria; phylum Bacteroidota; class Bacteroidia; order Bacteroidales; family Rikenellaceae; genus Rikenella. Next base: position 6,889 of record JAJBVQ010000268.1, on the reverse strand, counting down.
CAGCGTGGCCAATTCGATGGTGACCAATTTCCACCTGCCTTTTTCCACGCAGCTGATGATGGTGTCGGCGTTCGCGGGCTATGACCAGCTGATGAGCGTCTATGAGACGGCGAAGAAGGAGGGGTATAAGTTCGGCACCTACGGCGACGCGATGCTGATCCTTTAGCCGTACAGTTAGTTTTACCGGTCGCAGCCTGCGCGGCCGTTGGCCGTTCTACTGGCCTGCCGACCGAGATATACGCCGCCTTATTGCGGGCCTCCGCTATTGGCGAAGTAAACTCCCGGATTGAGTGCCGAGCGGCACCGGCCCGCCTGCTGACGCGGAGTCTATGTTTAACTGTACGATTATTTTGCATAGTGCCGTCTGGTACCGTTCTTTCTTTGAAAAAGAAGGGTCTGTTGGGTTTCTTGGCCTTAATTCACTGCCAGCCTCACTTTTAGCAAATGGGTGGGGCCGGAGCCAGCGGAGGCAAAACAAGCGCAGCGCAGTTGCGGCCCTCCGCCCGGGGTGGCTCCGGGCCGGCCGCTGGCGCGGAGACCGGAGACAAAAAGCGACAGTGCGGTATGGGTACGTACAAATAAATCGAACGATAAGAAGAACAGAAAAATGCGTATCTTTGTGAACGTGCCTGTGCTGTAAACAGCCGGAAAAGGCGCCGATAAGGAGAACGACCGATGAACAATAACGCCAAGATCTTGTACGTCTGCCAGGAGGTGGTGCCCTACCTGCCTGAGAACGATATTTCGACCCTATGCCGCTACCTGCCCCAGGCGATGCAGGAACGCGGGGCCGAGATTCGCATATTCATGCCGCGGTGGGGATGCATCAACGAACGGCGCAACCAGCTGCACGAAGTGATCCGCCTTTCGGGGATGAACCTGATCATCGACGATACCGATCACCAGCTTATTATCAAGGTGGCCTCCATTCCGAGCGCCCGGGTACAGGTCTATTTCATCGACAACGACGACTTCTTCAAACGCAAGGCCACTTGGGCCGATGCCGAGGGCAAATACTTTGAGGATAATGAAGAGCGCGCTATCTTTTTCGCACGAGGGGTGCTGGAGACGGTCAAAAAACTCAGGTGGGCGCCGAATATCGTGCATTGCCACGACTGGTTCACGGCAATCGTGCCGGTTTACCTGCGCAAGATTTTCCACAACGACCCGATTTTCAGGGACCTGAAGATCGTGGTTTCCGTTTACGACGATCCGTTTCCCGGCGAGTTGAATGCGGATCTATCGGCCAAACTGGTGCAGGAGGGGATCAAAAAAGAGGATTTGGGCGGTCTGGAAGTTCCGGATTATACCAACCTGATGAAATTCGCCGTTCAATATGCCGATGCCGTGGTCATGGGGTCGCCCGAGGTTGACCCGGAGCTGCGCGAATTTATCGAGAAGTCGGGGAAGCCCGTGCTGCCGTTCGCCGGGAAAGAGAATTACGAGGACGTTTACGCCGAATTTTATGACAAACTGCTTGAAAAATAAAGTCCGCTTCTCTTTTGCGGGGAAAATAATGGCCGGCCTCCTGTTGGCAGGTTTTGCCGTAGCGTGCACCGACCGCGACGACGCGTTTGGGAACGAAATGGTTCCGCCGTCCCAGCAGATGGGCAGTTCCATCGACTCCACGGTCTCCGTTTACTCGTACGTCACGACGTGCGATTCGCTGGATACCAATATATCGGGCTTTTACCAGCCGTTCATGGGCTCTTATATCGACCCGGTCGTGGGGCGGACGGATGTGGCCGTATTCACGAACTTCTCGCCCAACGGATTCCAGCATTCGCATTATTTCGGCGAGAACCCGGTGATCGACTCCATGCGCTATGCGATCTCGTTTTCGGGGGCGCTGGGCGATACGACGCAAGCTGTGACCATCGATGTCTATGAGGTGAAAGAGGGGATTCGGTTCTACCAGGACAGCGCCTATTTCAGCAATTTCGACATGACCCCGTATATCGGGACGACGCCGCTCTTTTCGTTCGAACACAAGGGGATCGGCAATGCTTTGGGGACTGTGCCCAAGGAGTTCGCCGACCGCCTGCTCGACAATACGCAGAGCAAAGAGAATATCTATTATGCCGATACGGCGTTCCACCGTAAATTTCCCGGCTTATACTTCAAGTTCCGGGAACCGGCTACCTCCGGGGAGGGGCAGATGCTCCAGTTCGACCTGTCGCAGAGCGCCATGTTCCTCTTCTACCACAACACCGGGCCGGACGGGCCGGATACGTTGCAGCAGAAAATGTGGTTCTTCGGCGATTACACCTACGATTACGTCAGTTTCTCGACCGTCGAACACGATTACGCCTATGCCGACCCGGCCAAAGGCGGGGTGTCCACGGCGGAGATCGGCGATACCATACATCCCTCGAAATATATCTATGTGCAGGGGTTGGCCGGCCTGATGGGGGCGTTGAAGGTGGACGAGGAGGCTTTGGCCGGGCTCAAACAGAAGGCGGTCGACCTGGGGTATACCCATATCGCCCTGCACCGGGCGGAATTGCAGGTGACCATGGTCGATTCGGGCGTGGAGCAGTACGACCGGTCTTTCTCTTCGCTGGGAATCTACTACGATATGCTCAAATACCAGTTCCTTTCGGAATACAACCCGATGTTGGACGCGATCACCGGCAGCGGATATTCTTCCACGCTGGGCGGCGCGCTCAACCGGTCGAAGGGGACCTATTCGTTCGACATAACCTCCTATGTGCAGAGCCTGATCACCGGCAAGGAGAAGCGGTTCATGACGCAGTTGCTGCCGGCGTACGGCTACCGGAACAATTTTGCGCGGTGCTGGATATACGGGACGGACTCGCCTTACCCGCCCCTGCTGGTGCTGACCTATACGATGATAAAATAAGGCTCGCCGAAGAGCCGCCACACATAACCTAAAGGCCGGTACCCTTTAGGTTTTTACTTTTTCAGAGAATATGCAGGAAAATTTAGTGATCGTCGAGTCGCCCGCCAAGGCCAAGACCATCGAGAAGATACTCGGCGACAAATATACCGTCAAGTCCAGTTTCGGCCACATCCGCGACCTGAAGAAAAAGGGCCTCAGCATCGATATCTCCAAAGGATTCGAGCCGGAGTACGAAGTGTCGCCGGACAAGGTCAAGGTGGTGAGTGAATTGCGCAAACTGTCCAAGGAGGCGCAGACCGTGTGGCTCGCATCCGATGAGGACCGCGAAGGGGAGGCCATCGCCTGGCACCTGAAAGAGACCTTGCAGCTGCCGGACGCCAAGACCAAGCGCATCGTGTTCCACGAGATCACCAAAAATGCGATCCTGCACGCGGTGGAGAACCCCCGGCAGGTGGATCAGAACCTGGTCAATGCGCAGCAGGCCAGGCGGGTGCTGGACAGGTTGGTGGGCTTCGAGCTGTCGCCGCTGCTCTGGAAAAAGGTAAAGCCGTCGCTGTCGGCGGGGCGTGTGCAGTCGGTGACCGTGCGGCTGATCGTGGAGCGCGAGCGGGAGATCATGAACTTCGAAGGCTCGGACTATTACCGGGTCATAGGCGAGTTTACCACGCCGGAAGGGGCTGTTTTCAAGGCCGAACTGAATACCCGGTTCAAAACCGAGGAGGAGGCGAACGCCTTTTTGACTGCTATTTCTGCACCCGAAGCGGCTTTTACCGTCGGATCGGTGGAGACCAAACCGGCGAAATGGACTCCGGCGGCGCCGTTCACCACCTCCACTTTGCAGCAGGAGGCGGCGCGGAAGCTGGGCTTTTCGGTCAGCCAGACCATGAGCGTGGCGCAGCGCCTGTACGAGGCGGGGATGATCACCTATATGCGTACCGACTCGGTTCACCTCTCGTCGCTGGCCATCGGGACGGCTAAAGAGGCGGTGACGGCCATGTTCGGGGCCAAGTACCACAAAACGAGACAGTACACCACCAAAAGCAAGGGGGCGCAGGAGGCGCACGAGGCGATCCGTCCGACTTATATCGACCGGCGCGAGGCGGGAGGCACGGCGCAGGAGAAGCGGCTCTACGACCTGATCTGGAAACGGACGGTGGCGAGCCAGATGGCGGACGCCGAACTGGAAAAGACCACGGCGCAGATCGTTATCAGTAACCGGGCGGAGAAATTCACCGCTTCCGGGGAGGTCATCACTTTCGACGGGTTCCTGCGGCTCTATATGGAGTCGCACGACGACGAAACCGCTGCTGCGAAAGCGGACAATAAAGATGACGGTTTATTGCCGGCGCTGGTCAAAGGCGCGGCGGTTACGCGGGGACAGGTCGTCGCCACGCAGCGGTTCGCCCAGCGGCCGCCGAGGTACTCGGAAGCCAGTCTGGTCAAGCACCTCGAAGAGCTGGGGATCGGGCGGCCGTCCACCTATGCGCCGACCATCTCGACGGTTATCAAACGTGAATATGTGGTCAAGGAGGATCGTCCCGGCGTTAAGCGCGACTATGCGATCCTTACGCTGTCCAAGGCGGGGAACCTCAAACGGACGGAAAAGAGCGAGATCACGGGGGCCGAGAAGAACAAGCTGTTCCCGACGGATATAGGCATGCTGGTCACCGACTACCTGGCCGAGCATTTCGCGGCGATCCTGGACTACAACTTCACGGCGAGGGTGGAGAAGGAGTTCGACGAGATCGCGGACGGGGATCTGGACTGGCGGCGGATGCTGGCGGCCTTCTACGAGCCGTTCCACGAGCATGTGGACAACGCCGAAGGGGAGACGGAGTATGTGCGGAGCGAACGCCTGCTGGGGGTCGATCCGAAGACCGGGAAGAATGTTTACGCCCGCGTCGGGAAGTTCGGGCCGATGGTGCAGCTGGGGGATACCCCTGCGCCGGCACACAAGGGAACGCTGGTCTCTGCCGTGAAACCCTCGGAAGAGGAGAAACCGAAATACGCGTCGCTGCTCAAGGGGCAGATGGTGGCGACGATCACGCTGGAGGAGGCGCTGGCCTTGTTTGAGCTGCCGCGGACGCTGGGGGATTACGAAGGAAAGACGGTGGTGGCTGCCGTGGGGCGTTTCGGGCCGTATGTGCGCCACGACGGTAAATTCACCTCGCTCAAGGTGCGCGAGGGGGACGATCCGTACACCATTACGCTGGAGCGGGCGGTCGAATTGATCGAGGAGAAACGCGAGGCGGAACGCAACCGGGTGATCCGGGTATACGAGGCGGAGGATATTCAGGTACTCAACGGGCGGTGGGGGCCGTATATCGCCCACGGGGGGGCGAACTACAAGATACCCAAGACTCTGCTGGCCAAGCGGGAGGCGGCTTCCCTAACGTTGGACGAGCTGAAGGCGTTGATCGCCGAACAACAGGCCGCAGGAGGGACTTCTACCGCCAAGCGGCCGCCTTTCCGGCGCGGGGCGGCGAAGGGTAAGAAATAACTAAATTTACGCACAATGCCGAAGATCGTCGAAATCACGCTTACCCCTAAAGACTCGGCGGATAGCGCTGCCTATACCGCCGCCGCTATTGCCGCCGCCGGGCTTAAATCTCCTGCTGATGTGGCCTTTTGCCGGGTGGTGCGTCGGTCGATCGACGCGAGGCGGCACACTTCGGGGATCCCCGGGGTGCGGGTCAATATGGCGGTGGAGCTGTGGCTCGACGCGGAAGGGAAACCCGACCCGGTGCATTTTGAGTGGGGCGATGTGTCGAACGTTCCGGCCTCGCGCGAGGTGATCGTCGTCGGGGCGGGGCCGGCGGGGCTGTTCGCGGCATTGGAGCTGATCGAGCTTGGGTATAAGCCTATATTGCTCGAACGCGGGAAAGACGTTTCGGCCCGAAAGGCGGATATTGCGGCCATCCAGCGGAACGAGCGGGTGAATCCCGATTCCAACTACGCGTTCGGCGAGGGCGGTGCGGGAACCTATTCCGACGGGAAGCTCTACACGCGGTCGAAAAAGCGCGGGAATTTCCGCAAAGCGTTGGAAATATTGCATTTCCACGGAGCGGACGAGTCGATCCTCTATGAGGCGCATCCGCACATTGGGACGGATAAACTGCCGAGGGTGATTGCGGCGATGCGGGAGACCATTTTGCATTCTGGGGGGCGTATCCTGTTCGATACGCGCGTCACCGATTTCCTGCTCTCGCCGGATAACGGGGCCGTACTTGGCGTTGAAACCCTAAGCGGGGAGCGCATAACGGCGCAGGCGGTGATACTCGCCACGGGCCATTCGGCGCGGGATATTTACGAGCTTTTGCACGCGAAAGGAATTTTGGTCGAGGCCAAACCGTTCGCTATGGGGGTAAGGGTCGAGCACCGGCAGGAGCTGATCGACCGGATTCAATATAAGACTGTCGATCCCTATCTGCCGGCGGCGTCCTACTCTTTGGTGGCGCAGGTGCCGTCCGGGAAAACAGGGACGCGGGGGGTGTACAGCTTCTGTATGTGTCCGGGCGGGTTTATTGTTCCGGCTTTGACGGAGGCGGGGGAGTGCGTGGTGAACGGCATGTCGCCGTCGGGGCGCAACAATGTCTTCGCCAATGCGGGGATCGTGACGCAGGTGCTGGCGGAGGACTATGCGGACCTGGTGCCGCATTTCGGGCCGTTGGCGGGGATGCGGTTCCAGCAGCAGCTCGAAAAGATGGGCTTTGCGCAGGGCGGCGGGGCGCAGGTGGCACCGGCGCAGCGGCTCGATTCCTTTGTGGGAGGCTTTAAGTGCGGCGAAACGTTGCCGACGTCGTACCATCCGGGCGTGGTGGCCAGCGATATGGATAAGTGGCTGCCGAAGTTCATCGCGCAGGCTTTGCGGGCGGGCTTCAAGGAGTTCGACAAGAAGATGCGGGGTTTCCTGACTGCCGAGGCGCAGGTGATCGGGATCGAGTCGCGGACTTCGTCGCCGGTGCGGATTCCCCGGGGGCGCGAAAACTATATGCACCCGCAGGTGGCGGGGCTCTTCCCGGCGGG
>JAJBVQ010000243.1 GCA_020859745.1 Rikenellaceae bacterium | reverse complement strand
TCAAAAGTTCTTTGGGTCCCTTTCTTTCAAGAAAGGGACGGTTCCATGCGGGTAGGGATAAAACCGGACGATTATTTAACCAGGTTGACTCCGTCAGTCCAGGAGATCTTTTCGTTTTTGTCCCACCACGACCAGTGGTCGCCCGCCGGACGATCCAGGTCGCAGAAATCGTGCCCCTTACGCATCTCAGCCCTCAACGCCTCCCGGTACTTTTCCACCAGTTTCAGCGTCTTTTTCGACGGAGTGCCCGCCAGCAGGTTCGCCATCTCCCACGGATCGTTCTCCAGATCGAACAACTGCTCCGTGATCTTGCCGTCCACATTATAGACGATATACTTTTTACCATCCATCACCAGCGCCCGGTGGATGCTCGAATAGGCCAGCCACACCCGGTCGCGCGGCGTCCGGCCCTTCGCCCCCTTCGCCAAAGCCGGGGCCAGCGAGCGACCCGTCACCGTTTCCGCCGGCGCTATGCCCAGCATCTCCGACAACGTCGGGTTGATGTCATACAGGTAGCACAGCCCACCGTTCCGCTCCCCCTTCGGAATGCCCGGCGCCCAGACTACCAGAGGCACCTTGATGCTGTGGTCGTACAGGCTTTGCTTGCCCATCAGCCCATGCTGCCCCATCGCCAAGCCGTTGTCTCCTGCAAAGACCACGATCGTATTCTCCAGCTGCCCGCTCTTTTCGAGGGCGTCGATCACCCGGCCGATCTGCGTGTCCACCTCGCTGATCATCCCGTAGTAGTCCGCCAACTCCTTCTGCACCGTCTGTTTCGTGCGCGGCGCCGGGATCACCACCTCGTCCCGCACCAGCAGCTCCCCGTTGTCGAACGCATGCTGCGGGCGGTAATTCACCGGCAGCTTGATCGTGTCCGGATCGTACGGCGTGCCGTAATACGGATGCTTGTTGCGCGGGTCGTGCGGCGACGTGAATGCCACATAGGCGAAAAACGGCGTCGTATCCCCCACTGACCGCGTCAGGAAATCAACCGCCGCGTCCGCATACATCTCCGACGAGAACTTCTCCCCGATGAAAGGTTTTTGGTTCTTGTAGTCCCCCTTCGGGTCATAATGCATCAGGTGCGGCGTCACGTGCCCGCCGTCCTCGTAAGGGTGCATCCCCCCGAAATAGATATTCTCCGCCTCCGAAAAAGCCCGGTTGAACGACTCGAAATCCGAGTGCCACTTGCCCGTCTCGAACGTGCGGTAGCCCTCCTTGCGCAACTGTTCGGGCAGCATCGTGTGGCGCGGCGTGATGACCCAGCCATCCTGCGTGATGTCGAACACCCCGCGGCCCGTCATGATCATCGCCCGGCTGGGCATCGACAGCGCCCCGCCGATCGCCCCGTTGGTATAGCAGTTGGTGAAGGCCGTGCCCTGGCTGTAGATATAGTCGATGTTCGGTGTGTACACATCTTCGCGGCCGAGGGTTCGGATGGCGTTGTTCTGGAAGTCGTCAGTCAGGATGAACAGCACGTTCATGCGCTCCCGGGCCGAAGCTCCCGCGCCGGCCAGCGCAAGCGCCGACAGGGTGAGCAGGGTTTTCTTATCCATGGAAAAGTTTCGTAAAGTTCGGTGTTGATAACATCAAATTTACAAAAATTTCCGGACAAGCCTCCATCCCCCGAAACAACCGGCCGCCAGGGCGATCCCGAAACACCACCGAAAAAACTTCGGCACATGCTTCACCACCCGGGTCACCTCGCGCACCTCGACCACCGTAGTGGTGTCGTGCACCTCGCGGACGCGGTCTACGTACCGGGTCTGCCATTTGGTGACGACCGTCAGCTCGCCCCCTTTGAGCTGCGTCTCCATAGCCGCCATTTTGCCCTTTGCATCGTAAAGTTCCGTGAGCCGCACGTTGCCCAGCGAGTCGCACTCGAACAAGGCCCGCAGCACCGCGCTGTCGGGAACCGTCCGAAGAACGGTGTCGACAATCTTCTCGGACCTCACCACCGGCTCGTAGATCGCGCGAGTGCAAGAGGCCAGCAGGCAGATCCACAGCCCCGGGAATAGGATCATAAAAAACGGCACTGTTTTTGAATTTTGATTTTTCATAATTTATAATACCTTTGTAATTATATTTCCCCAAAATTAATACATATTGTCTTACATTCGCCGACGTGCGAAATTATTCGTACCAAGGCTATACACAAAATCCACACGATGACCGACGCTGAACGCATCAACACGCTGCTCGAATACACCAAGCTGAACGGCAAGAACTTCGCCCTGCGGATCGGGTTGAGCTATCCCGATTCGATCTACCACATCCAGCGGGGCCGCAACGGCATCTCGGACAAACTGGCCGACCGGATCGTCATGGCCTTCCCGGAGATCGACAAGGGGTGGCTCCTGACCGGCGAGGGGGATATGTTCCGTGTGGCCGCCCGGCGCTCCGGCATCGTCCACCCGCTCCCGGCCTTTACCACTGATGCACGGGTCGGGCGGCAGCAGGTTCCGCTTTACGATTTCGAAGCCGTCGCGGGGCTGGTGCCGATCTTCACCAACCAGAACACCCCGATCGACTACATCTCGATCCCCGACCTGCCCAAGTGCGACGGGGCGGTCTACGTGCGGGGCGACTCGATGTATCCGCTGCTCAAATCGGGCGACATCGTGATGTACAAACAGATACAGGACTACTATAATATTATCTGGGGCGAGATGTACCTGATCTCGTTCAACTACGAGGGAGAGGAGTATATTACGGTAAAATTTATCAAAAAGGTGGAGGAGAAGCCCGATATGGTGCTGCTGGTGAGCCACAATCCGCACCATGCACCCAAGGAGATACCCGTTTCGGCGATCCGGGCGCTGGCCATGGTCAAAGCCTCCATCCGGTTCAACACGATGGGCTGAAAATAATAAATTCCTACCCCGGTACACATGAAGAGGAACAATCCGTCAAGGACTGTTCCTCTTATATTTTTAACGAGTTCCGCTATCACACCCGGGATTTGCAATACAAAAATTAGCCGGATATGACATATAATAGAAAACTGTCTAAAAATATTGTTTTTCGATTTCTTCCTTCCTATATTTAGCCAGTAATCTCAAAAATCACCGTATCTACCGGGGTTACGATTCATTTATTATCGGACGGCGTAATATGACTTTATATAAGAATTTATGTCATATTGTTATCGGTGTCTATCTATCAGGTCCCCCGGACTTACCGGGGGACCTTTAATTATGACGTTACGGCCTGACACACAGGGGCTGAATGAAAGAATATTGAAAATGTCGATACTATACAAATCACGTCGATTTTCCGGTTGAGTTCACACCGGAACCGCGAAGTTCCATGACCCGCAAACGAGAAAGAAGATCGGGGATTACAACCTTGCGGGTCGTATATCAACGAACACACCCGTACTCCGGGCAGCGATGACAGTGAGATCCCGGACAACAGAAACAGCGACCGGCCAAAATATGCAACCGAAAAAAACCGCTCCCTAAAGGAGCGGTTATTGCCTCACCTCCCGCTTTCACCCGGTCGGCGGATTCCGTCCCGGTTATTCCCCGGCAACCAGCTGCACATTGATATCCGACTGGCCCCCGACAGCGATCTCCCGGGTCGAGAAACCCTTTTTTGAGAAGGTGAGGATTGCATTATCCTTCGTTTTCAGCGAATAGGTTCCGTCCGGCGCTGTAACCGCACCCGCATTCGAGCCTTTCACTGCGACCCGCACCCCTCCGACCGGGGTCGCCTGAACATCGCGCACGACACCCTTCACCCCGATCGTTTTCCCCGTACCGGCCGCCGCTTTTATTTCCGGCTGCCGCACAACGGCATCTCCACCCTCGCGGGTACCCACCTCGACAGGCAAGGTAAAATAAATCCGGTCGGAAGCGGTTCCGACCTGCATTTCGAACGCTCCCGGCTCCAGGTAACGGTTCCCGCTGTCATCGGTCAGGTAAAGTTCGCTGACCGGAATGCCGATTTCGCCCTCAACCACCTCTCCGGGCGCCGCTTCGAGCTTCGTGAAGCCTTTCAGCTGTTTGACCGGCGTCACCACCGTGCTGACCACGTCGCGAACATACGCCTGCACCACCTCCTTGCCGGTCATCTTACCGGTATTCTTCAGCCGGACACGAATCCGGATCGTGTCGTAAGGCTGGTAATTCGCCTTATCCGTCGCGGCGTCCAGGTATTCGAAGTCCGTATAGCTCAGACCGTGGCCGAACGCCCACAGGGGAGCCGGGCTGGCGAAAACATAATCCCGGCCGGGCTTTTCATACGATCCCGGCGCGTGGTAATACCCCTTGTCGGTGGGCAGGTAATTGTAGTAGGCAGGCAGATGCCCGGTACTCTGCGGAAAAGAGAACGTAAGTTTCCCGGAAGGGTTCACCTTGCCGAACAGGATATCCGCGATCGAATTCCCCTCCTGTTCTCCGGCATACCACTGCGCCAGCACGGCAGGGATATGCTCCTTCACCCACGGGATAGCGAACGGCTTGCCCGCAACGAGAACGACCACCACCGGTTTTCCGGTGGCGTGAACCGCGCGGATCAGTTGTTCCTGCGCACCGGTCAGGGAGATGTCGTTCAGGTCGATCCCCTCGCCGCTGGTCGGCGATTCGGCATTCTGGCGGACGAAAGCCGCGCTCGAGCTCCCGACGAAGATAACCGCCGCATCGCTTCGCCGCGCCAGGGCCACAGCCTCCGCAATACCGGCCGTGTCGCGCGAGGTGATGGAGCAGCCTTTCGCATAATTCACCTCCACTTTATCGCCCAGCAGGTTGCGGATTCCCTGCAAAGGCGTCACCCCGTCGGCATTGCTTTTGCTCCAGGTGTAGTCCCCGAACTGCACCTGGTCGGCGTTCGGGCCGAGCACCGCAATGGACTTGAGCCATCCGGCATCCAACGGCAGTAAGCCCCCGTCGTTTTTCAACAGTACAGTCGATTCGTCCGCGATCCGGCGCGACAGCTCAACGCTCTCGCGGGCACGGAGCGGCAGCCGGAAGGCCGTACGCTCCAGATAAGGGTCTTCGAAAAGCCCCGTTTCGATCTTGGCCCGCAGCACGCGCCTGACCGCCTGGTCGATATAGCGAACGTCGAACTCCCCGCTGAGCACCTTCTCTTTCAGCGCGGGGTAACAGTTGCTGGAAGCCTCGACATCCAGCCCCGCGGTGATCGCCTGACTGGCGGCCTCGAATTTATTCGCGGCGGTTTTGTGGAAATACTCCAGCATGTCGATCACCCCCCAATCCGAATAGACGTAGCCGCGAAAACCGTATTTATCCCGGAGAATATCGGTCAGCATGAACCGGGAGGCCGAATTCGGGATCCGGTTCCAGGAGTTGTAGCTGGACATAACAGCCATAACCGGGGTTTCGGCCACCACGGCCTCGAACGGTTTCAGGTAAATGTCGAAGAGATCGCGCACGCCGCACTCCACCGAGGCGAGATTCAGCCCCCCCGTCGGGTTGCCGTGAGGCCCGTAATGCTTGAGCATCGGCGAGATGCCGTGATCCGTGTAGCCTTTCACTTCGGCAATTCCCATCACCGAACAGAGGAACGGGTCTTCGCCGAAGGACTCTTCGACCCGTCCCCAACGCAGGTCGCGCACCACGTCGATGCAGGGGGCCAGCACTTGCTTGACACCCATCGTATTCAGCTCTCCTGCGATATGTTTGGTTTTCTGATAGGCCAACTCCGGATCGAACGTGCTTCCCAGGGCGATATTCTGGGGGAAAATGGTGGCGCCGTCCTGCACGACCCCGTGCAGTGACTCGGCTACCGGAAAACCGGGAATACCCAGCCGGGTCTTTTCCACCAGATAGGTTTGTATCTCACGGAAGTTCCTGCGGCAGTCGGCGGCAGACAGCGGGAAACCTTCAAAAAAGCCATATCCGCCCCCGGCGCACATTTTTTCCAGTTTCGCTTTGTCCAACTGCGCCCCGTTGAATATATCCCACGAGTGGAGATGCCTGATCTGCGCGATTTTCTCATCCAGGGTCATCCTGCCGAGCAGGTCGTCGACCCGCACTTCGGTGGGCAGGAGCGGATTTTTGTAAGGCGGGGTTTGCTGTGCTTCGGCCGATACTCCTGCCAACAGCAGAAACGCGGCGCTCGTAAGGCTGACGATGGTGTGTGCCATATGCTTGACGGACTGGTTCTAAAAAGGTGTTAGTAGTTCCGCGAATTTAAGATTTTCATTCCGATTCACCTGCCGGCAACCGGCAAAATAATACCTTTATATACACAGGATTCCGTCGGTACATTGCCGCTCCTTCGGTGCGGCATATGTCTGCCGGATATACCGGAGGCTCCGTCATTTGCGATGCCTTCAAAGCGACTCACGTCTATGCGGCTGAACCGGGATGCGACAGACTGCCGTTTCCGGTGAAATGTTTTACCCGGAACCTACCCTGACTACGGAATCCGGCATAAAAAAACGGAGATCGTCCATACGATCCCCGTTTATCCCTTTAATCCCTTTAATCCCCTTAATAACACTTTAAACCGGTTCGCTTAAGAGTGTCCGCCTTTTGTGATCCCGACAGGATTCGAACCTGTGGCCGACAGATTAGAAATCTGTTGCTCTATCCAACTGAGCTACGGGACCGTCGTCGGGTGCAAAAGTAACATTTCGCGTGCTGGTTTCCAAATCGGTCGCTATCTTTGCCGCCGTAACCGAGATCCTCACAACCATGAAAAATCCGCTTCGCCTCGAACCCGTCATCGACACCGTATATAAACTCGTTCCGGCGCGGGCCGCACACCGTCTGCCCGAAAACGCGGACGAAAATAGACTGCGGGAAATCTTGGCGGCCAATCCGGCGCATTTTGCGGCGCGCGAGCTGCTTGCCGACCGGCTGACCGCCGGTGGCAGGATCGGAGAAGCCTGCCAGCTCAGGCTCGACGGCTGCATGCTGGTTTCGGACTTGCTGGACGAAACGGACGACGATCTGTTGACGCTCGACTGGGAAGACCCTTACACGGCCGGGGCCCTTTCGATGGTTTACGATTCGGCGGCGGATCATTTTATGATCGGCGATTTCGAGATGGCGACGGCTATGCTGGAACTGCTGGCGGACCGCGATCCGGAGGATCACATGAACGCTTCGGAGCTGTTGGCTTTCTGTTACGCGGCGTTGGAGGAGTGGGAACTGTTCGACGAAACGGCTGCTCTGCTTCCGGCGGATGCGCTTGCGACCCGGCTGGCCGCTTACTGGGCGGGATTCCGCCGGACGGCGGAACCCACGGCCCCGATCCGGGAAACGATGCGGCGGGACGATCCGGCGCTTTACAAAGAGTGGACGGCCGCCGAGCATGAAATCTCGCCGGAATACCTGGCCGACATCGAGTCGAAGCGTCCGACGGCGGCTGCGGAGGCGCGGAGGCTGTGGCTGAGGACGGAACCGCTGTGGCGGGCGTTCCCGGAGTTCACGGCGTACCTGAAAGCGGAATAAAAGCGCGGGGCGGATTCTGGAACCAGAATCCGCCCCGAACAATTACCGGGCTTTCCGAAAAGGAAATTACTCGAATTCGAGCAGCAGCACTCCCTTGGGCACTACTTCGCCTTCGGCGACATGGATCTTCGCCACCTTACCCCCCACGGGCGAGCGGTAGGTGTTGTGCATTTTCATGGCTTTGAAGGTCAGCAGTACGTCCCCTTCCTTCACCTGGTCGCCGACTCTCACGTCGATGGTGGTGATGGTGCCGGGAATGAAGGAGATGACCTGCCGCGGGTCTTTGGCGTGCCACGGCGTACGGTTCTTATATTTGGCGCTCAGCGTGGTCTGGTACGTCCCGTGCCGGGTGGACAGGCTCTCGTACTGCGGCGCCGCTTCTTTTTTATTACTCATAATCTCTTCTCTTTTATTGATCTCTTATTTGTACGTACCCGCAGAAAACTGCCGCTTTTCGTAAAAAGCGGGCCCGTTGGGCTTCCGGGCTGTATCTACCCGGTATACACAGGCTCCGCAGTCATCCGCTTTGGGTTGCAAAGGCCGGAGCCAACGAGGCCGCAACAAGCGAAGCGCAGTTGCAGGCCTTCGCCGGGGGGGCTCCGGCCTGCGCGGCTCGCGACGCTCGCCGCCGCAGCGGATCGTTACACCCGGAAAGACCCAATGGGGCCGTTAAAAAACGGTCGTACCCTTCGGTACCATGCAAAATAAGAGATCGGTTAAAACGGCGGGATCCCGTGTTTTTTCTCCGGGCGGAGCACCGTTTTGTGCTGCGCCACCTGGAGCGCATGGATCAGGCACTTGCGCGTTTCCGCCGGTTCGATCACCGCGTCGATATAGCCCTTCGCCGCCGCCACATACGGATTGGCGAACTTGTCCTTGTACTCCTGGATTTTGAGCTTGCGCATCTCCTCCGGATTCTCCGCCTCCATGATCTCCTTGCGGAAGATCACGTTCGCAGCCCCCTCCGGCCCCATCACAGCGATCTCGGCCTGCGGCCAGGCAAAGACGAAATCCGCACGCAGATGGCGCGAATTCATCGCGATATAGCCGCCGCCATACGCCTTGCGCAGGATCACCGTGATCTTCGGCACCGTCGCCTCCGAATACGCATAAAGCAGCTTCGCCCCGTGACGGATCACCCCCGCATGCTCCTGATCCACGCCCGGCAGGTAGCCCGGCAAGTCCTCGATCGTCACCAGCGGCACATTGAACGAGTCGCAGAAACGGATAAACCGCGCCGCCTTGTCCGACGAATCGCAGTCCAGCACCCCCGCCATCACCAGCGGCTGGTTAGCCACGAAACCCACCGTCTCGCCGTTGATGCGCCCGAAGCCCACCACGATATTGGCCGCGAACAACTCCATCACCTCCACGAAATCGCTGCCGTCGCTCACCGCGCGGATCACGTCCCGCACATCGTACGGCTGCGCCGGATCCGCCGGAACGATCTTACCGATATTGTACTTCTTAACCTGCGGCTCTTCCGGATTGGTCCGCTCGGCCGGTTGGCTGTTGTTCTGCGGGATCGTCGAGAGCAGCTGGCGGATCTGCTGGAAACACTCCTCCTCCGTTTCCGCGAAGAAATGGGCGTTCCCCGTCTGCTCGCAGTGCACGCGCGCGCCGCCCAGCTCCTCCATCGAGATCTCCTCGCCCAGCACCGTCTTGATCACCTCCGGCCCCGTGATGAACATCTTCGAGATCTTGTCCACCACGAACACGAAGTCCGTCAGGGCCGGCGAATAGACCGCGCCCCCCGCACACGGCCCCAGGATCACCGAGATCTGCGGAATCACCCCGCTGGAAAGCGTGTTGCGGAAAAAGATCTCGCCATACCCCGCCAAGGCGTTGACCCCCTCCTGGATACCCGCCCCGCCCGAGGCGTTGATGCCGATCGCCGGCAGACGGATATTC
>JAJBVQ010000257.1 GCA_020859745.1 Rikenellaceae bacterium | reverse complement strand
AGCCCGGCTGGAGTGCCCAGCGGCACCGGCGGGCCGAACCCGCGAGAGCGAATATCGCGTTCCGTGAGGAACACCGGGCGCCCCCGAGGGGGGGGGCTGGGGCGCCCGAAGACGAAAGAGCGCATAGCTGGTTTCTCACGGCAGGTTCGACGGGGGATATTTTCGCCCCGAAGCCAACGGAGGCGCATAAGGGTAGTTACAGCCCAGTGGCACCATCCATGCGTCGGGGATGGCTGCGGCCCACGCGACCTTGCGGTCGCAGGCGGGCAGGAAAAGTTCCTGTACCAGCTCCGAGGCAGTCTTTATTGTAAGTTCGGGGATGGCGAGTAGTCAAGTTCCCGCATCAGCAGTGAGCCGCGCCAGGCCGCTTGGGGTAATTACAGCCCCGGCGAAATACCTGCAGCACCGCCGGCACGAAAAAACCGCACCCCCGTCTCCCGACGGCGAGTGCGGCCCCCTGATCGTACCGGAGATACCCTCTTTAGAGCGTATCTTCGTACCGTTTCTCGATCACCTTCCAGTCCACCAGGTTCCACAGGCCCGACAGGAAATCCGGCCTCCGGTTCTGGTAGTCCAGGTAATAAGCGTGTTCCCACACATCCGCCGTCAGCAGCGGCGTGGCCCCCTCTTTGAGCGGATTGTGTGCGTTGGGCCCCTGCGTGATCTCCAGCTTGCCGTCCGGCTTGGCCGACAGCCATGCCCAGCCCGATCCGAACAGAGTCGCTCCCGCCTTGGCGAAAGCCTCCTTGAACGCTTCGAAGGAGCCGAAACTGTTGTTGATCGCCTCCAGCAGCGCGCCGCCCGGCTCTTTCTTGCCGTTCGGGGCCAGCTGGAAGAAAAAGAAGATATGGTTCCACGCCTGCGCCGCATTGTTGTAGATCGCCCCGTCCGACTTGCGCACGATCTCCTCCAGCGTGTCGTTCTCCAACGGCGTCCCCGCGATCAGGCCGTTGAGGTTGTTGATATACGCCGCCTCGTGTTTGCCCCAGTGGAACTCGATGGTCCGGGAGCTCATGGTCGGCTCCAGCGCATTGACCGGATAAGGCAGGGCAGGAAGTTCGAATTTCATGATATTTCGGTTTTAAACGATGTTGAACGAATGTTGATTCTTTGTCCGGGGTAGAATGCAAAATCCGTTCCAAAGCCCTACCTTTGTTAGCGCAAAGCCAAAAAACGACCCATGAAACGGATTTCCATCCTTTTAGCCTGCCTCGGCTCCATCGTCCTGCTCGCCTCCTGCGGAGGGCCGGGCAAGAGTGCGCACGATACCGGCGACACCCTGCGGCCTCTGTACGAGGCGCGGTATGCTGAGCGTTTCGAACTGCTCACCGACGACGGGGGGCCGGTGCTGCGGGTCAGGAATCCGTGGCAGGGGGCCGACAGCGTCGTCTACGACTACCGGCTGGTATCCGACACCGCCGCCGTGCTGCGGACCGGTGAAATACGGTATCCGATCCGGAAAGCCGTCTGCATGTCCTCGACCCATGTCGCCTTCCTCGATGCCGTGGGCGCAGTCGGGGTCGTTAAAGGTGTGTCGGGGCTGGACTTTATCACCAACCCCGCCGTGCATGCCGCCGACGTGAAAGAGGTGGGGTACGACAACAACCTCAACTATGAAATGATCGTCGCCCTGCAACCGGACGTTGTGTTCATCTACGGCCTGACGGGGGAGAATTCGGCTGTAGCCAAGTTGCAGCAGCTCGGCGTTCCGGTCGTCTACATCTCCGACTACCTGGAGAACGATCCCCTGGGGCGGGCCGAATGGATCGTCCCCTTCGGGTTGCTGGCGGGCCGGATGGAGGATGCCGTGGCGCAGTTCATGCACACCGAGAACGAATACAACTCCCTCGGCGAACGGGTGGCGGGCAGCGTGGACGAACGGCCCGAAGTGATGCTCAACTCGCCTTACAAGGATGTCTGGTACCTGCCCGGCGACCGGAGCTATATGGTGCGGCTGCTCGAAGATGCGGGGGGTGACTACCTCGGCAAGGGGGAAGACACGGACGTGAGCCGTCCGGTGAGCGCCGAGAAGGCTCTCGTGCTGATGGCCCGGGCGGACTATTGGCTGAATCCGGGGAGGGCCCGGGACATGTCGCAGCTCAGGGCTGACAACCGCCGCTTCGCCACCCTGCCGGTGGTGCAAAAGGGGAAGGTGTATAATAACAACGCACGGATCACGCCGATGGGCGGCAGCGACTTCTGGGAGTCTGGAGCCGTGCGGCCCGACGTGGTACTTTCCGACATGGTGCGGATCCTGCACCCGGACTTGCTGCCGGAGCACGAGTTGTACTATTTCCGGAAACTGGAATAGACGCCCGCCGCAAGCCTTGCCGGGTGCACAGCAGACCGAACGCAATGAGGAAAAGCGCCTTACGTCAGGGAGGCTGGCCTTACGTGCAGGCGTAAGAGGGTAGCTACAGCCCTTTCGGCGTGCCCGAAGGCACCACAGGCCGAAGAACGACAATGCGGAAAACCGGCTCCCGTGCCAACGCCGGGCGCCCGAAGCCGCAATAAGGTGTTGAGCGAGAAGTGCGACTCTTGCGAGTCGCCGGGCCTGCCGCCAAGCGGCTTCGCCGCTTCGCCCGGTGACGGCAGCCCGAACCTGAGCGAGCGAATAGCTGATCTCTTTTGCGCCATTCTTCAGAATGGCCGGGCCGCCCCGAGGGAGGTGCGGGCGGCAGAAATAACGAACGGCGTTACCCGGCAAAAGGGCGAAATTAAAATAAGTTAAAGCCTTTGAAACTGAAATTCATCCTGTTCCTCGTGCTGCTTGCAGCCCTGTTCGCCGCCGACGTACTCGTCGGCTCCACCGGTGTGCTGTGGCCTTTCGGTGGCAGCGACGCTTCCGCCGGGGAGATCGCACAAAGGATACTTTTCGACTTCCGGCTGCCCAAGGCCGCCGTCGCCCTGCTCGCCGGGATCGCCCTCGCCGCCAGCGGCCTGCTGATGCAGACCGTCTTCCGCAACCCATTGGCCGGGCCTTATGTGCTCGGCGTCAGCTCCGGCGCCAGCCTGGGCGTAGCCGTCTTCCTGCTCGGGCTGCCCATGCTCGGCGGCGCCGGGATCGCCCGCGACCTCGGCGTGGCCGTCTCCGCCTGGATCGGCGCCGCCGCCATCCTGCTGCTGGTCATGGCCGTCTCCGCCCGCATCAAAGACATTATGGCCGTCCTGATCCTCGGGATGATGTTCGGCAGCGCCGCCTCCGCCTTCGTCGACGTGTTGCAATACTTCAGCAGCGACACCGCCCTCAAAGGCTTCGTCATCTGGTCGATGGGCAGCCTCGGCGGCCTGTCGCACGGGCAGCTGCTCATTATGGCCGTGTGCGTCGCCGGGGGGCTGCTGCTGGCCGCCGGATCCGTCAAGTCGCTGAACCTGCTGCTGCTGGGCGAGGGGTACGCCCGCAGTATGGGCGTTTCCGTGAAGCGGGTGCGGGGCGTTATCTTCCTGGCCACCTCGCTGCTGGCCGGAAGCGTCACCGCCTTTTGCGGGCCGATCGGTTTCGTCGGGATCGCCGTTCCGCATATCGCCCGGATGGTCTTCCGGCGGGCCGACCACCGCGTGCTGCTCCCCGCCTCCGTGCTGATCGGGGCCGATATGATGCTCTTCTGCGACCTCGTCTCGCAGCTGCCCGGCTCCGACCTGATCCTGCCCGTCAACACCATCACCGCCCTGCTGGGTATACCCGTGGTGGTGATGGTCGTCGTGAACAGCAAACGCGGGAGGATAATGTGATGAAATTGCAGATCGAAAATATCGCCCTCGGTTACGCGCAGCGGCACGCCGACACCCGGTTGCTGGCCGAAGGTCTCTCTTTGGCCGCACCGGAGGACGAGCTGATCGCCCTGCTGGGGCGGAACGGAGTCGGGAAAAGCACCCTGCTCAGGGCGCTGGCCGGGGTGGCGGCTCCCCTGAAAGGACGCGTCCTGCTCGGCGGAGAAGAGATAGCCGCCATGACCGCTCACGAACGGGCCCGGAGGATCGCATTCGTGACCACCGAGCATGTCGCCGTGGCGCACCTGCGCGTACACGAGGTCGTCGCTATGGGCCGCGCACCTTATACGGGATGGTTCGGAACCCTGTCGGCGGAAGACGAACGGATCGTCGGCGAATCGCTGGAGCGGGTCGGCATGGGCGCTTTCCGGGACAAAGCGTTGGAGAGCCTGAGCGACGGCGAACGGCAGCGCGTGATGATCGCCCGCGCATTGGCGCAAGACACCCCCCTGATGCTCCTCGACGAACCGACCGCGTTCCTCGATCTGCCCAACCGCTACCAGATCGCCCTATTGCTGCGCGAGCTGGCCCACGGCACCGGCAAGACGGTGGTCTTCTCGTCCCACGACCTTTCGACCGCCGTCCAGCTCTGCGACGCCTTGTGGGTGATGACCCCCGGCGGCGTGGCGGCCGGAGCGCCCGAAGACCTGATGCGGTCGGGAGCACTCGACGCCATGTTCGGCAGCACGCCGCTGACCCTCTCTCCCGAGGGCGTGGTCAAACTGGACAGGCAGGCGAAACACACGGTAAAAATCACAGATACAGCGGTCAATGGCCGCATCGCGGCGCTGGCGGTCAGGACCGTCGAACGCTGCGGGTTCCGCCCGGTGACGGACGGAACGGACGAAACACCGGTAGCGGAAATAAAGATACTGGAAGAGGGGCGGACATTCGAGCTGACCGATACGCGGGACGGCACCGTGTCCCGGGCCGAAGATTTTCACGGACTGGCCGCTTTACTGCGGCAGCTCGGAGATGCCCTCTGACGGCTCGTCACCGGTTCGCAGCAATGCGAAAATATCGTGCAGCCACAGGTCCACCGCCAGCAATTCGGGGTTGCCGTCGGTAGCCGCCCGCATCAGGAGCGCGTCGTCGAGCAGAGATTCGTTCATAAAAATTCCTTTTCGTATAATAGCCAACGGGCCGCCGCCGACAACTATTGCCCCGGCCGCCCGAAAGCTCCGGTTAACAGACACACACCCATGATTAAAGCCATATTCTTCGACATAGACGGCACACTGGTCAGCTTCCGCACCCACGGCATTCCCGATTCGGCGCGCCGGGCGCTTAAGGAGTTGCGCAACCGGGGGATCCTACTTTTTATCGCCTCGGGAAGGCACCCTTCGGACATCTTTCCGGTCAGCGATTTCCCTTTCGACGGCTATGTGGCCCTGAACGGCGGCTACTGCCTCGCCGGACGCGACAACGTGATCTTCCGGCGCGAGATAGACCCGGAGGACATCGAACGGATGATCCATTGGCAGCAGGGGCCGGAGCGGTTCGCCTGCGTGTTGGCGGGCGAGGGGGAGATGTGTCTCAATTTCGTGAACGACCGGGTCACGAGGGTGCGGAAAATGGTCGAGACGGGCAATCCGGCCCGCGTCGCGCCGTTCGAAGAGTGGAGCGGGATCGCGCGGCAGGGAGTCCTGCAACTGATCGCTTTTTTCGGCCCGGAAGACGAGCCGAAACTGATGACCGAGGTGTTTCCCCATTGCCGGGCCATGCGCTGGAACCCGCTTTTCACGGATATCGTTCCGGCCGGGGTGAGCAAGGCGGAGGGAATCGACCGGATGCTGGAACATTTCGGGATCGGGTTGGACGAAACGATGGCTTTCGGCGACGGGGGCAACGACATCCCGATGCTCGAACACGTCGGCGTCGCGGTGGCGATGGGCAACGCCGCCCCGGAGGTCAAACGGGCCGCCGGATACGTCACCACCTCGGTGGACGACCACGGCATCGCCCGCGCCCTGCGCCATTTCGGGCTGATCGGATAAAAATACGTGCTGCTCTACCCTATCATGCTCACCGATCGCTTCCGCCGCGAACTTCAGTCAATTACAGTCCGGCCGGAGGCCGGGAGGCACCCATCCTGAGCGGGGAGTGACTGCGGCTCGCTCGTTATGTCGGTTTGGGACCGCCGTGCTTTTATTACTCTACTCGGTTCGGGCCGGACGCCGTATTTGTCCCGGCTCGGTACGCGTCTCCCGGTGTGTGTTAACGCCTGCGGTTTTATCCGGACCGAAATTTCATCCTACAGAAAAAAAAGGCAATTTATTGCTGCCCAAAGGGTTGCGTACCCCGGGCCAGCCCGGGCGAAGGGGCACAACCCTCGGCAAGTTCGAGTGCCCCTCCGCTGGCTCCGGGCTTCGATAGGAGGCATCCGGCCCGAAACAAAATAAAAACGGCCAGCTAAAGAATTCACGCGACCGCGGTCAGCCCATCGCTGGCTGCGCGCCGAATCGTTCCAACATGAATGGGCGGAGCCGGAGTAAGAGCGGGAGCGAGTAGCCGGGTTTCCATGCCAATGGTCGCCTCGCAGCTTCCCCCGGCGGAGGGGCGAAACATTCGCTCCGCTCCTATTCGCCGCCGCAGGCTGCGGATCCGATCTTCAAAAGAGGCGCCCAAGGGTATCATCGACCTGCGCCGTCAAGGCGATTATTCCGCCGGGATGCCCATTTTGCGCAGGAGCGGCCCGACGGTAGGCTCGTGGCCCGCAAAGCGGACGTAGAGGGTCATCGGATGCTCGGAGCCGCCGGGGGTCAGGATGTTCTCGCGGAACGACCGCGCGGTGGCTTCGTCGAAGATGCCTGCCTTTTTGAACTTCTCGAAAGCGTCGGCCTCCAGCACTTCAGCCCATTTGTAGCTGTAATACCCCGCCGCATAGCCTCCCCCGAAGATATGGCTGAAGCCGGGCGAAAAGCAGGTGCCGTCCACCGGGGGCATCACCTGCGTGCGCCGGGCGGCGCGGCGTTCGAAGGCGGCTACGTCGCATGCGCTGTCGAGCGGCTCCGTTATCGTATGCCACGCCATGTCGCAGATGCCGAACTGGAGCTGGCGCACGCAGGAGTAGGCGGCAAGGTACTGTTTGGTCGCCTCGATCTTGGCGACCAGGGCGGCGGGCATCTTCTCGCCGGTCTGGTAGTGCGCGGCCCACAGGTCGAGGAACTCTTTCTCGCTGACCCAGTTCTCCATGATCTGCGAGGGCAGCTCGACGAAGTCGCGCCGCACGTTGGTGCCGGTCTGGCCGGGGTAGCTGCCCCGGCCGATCATGCCGTGCAGGCCGTGTCCGAACTCGTGGAAGATGGTGGACACTTCGTTGAAACTCAGCAGGGAGGGCCGTTTCCCGGTCGGCTTGGTGAAGTTGCAGACCAGAGATACGACGGGGATCACCGGCTCGCCGGTGGCGGGATCAACGCAGGCCTGCCGGTAGGAGGTCATCCACGCGCCGCCCTGTTTGCCGGGCCGCGGGAAGTAGTCTATATAAAGGATAGCCATCGGTTTGCCGTCGCCGCCGCGTTCGGGGTCGTCATAGACTTCGAACACGTGCACGTCAGGGTGGTAAACCGGTATGGAGGGGTTCTCCCTGAAGGTGAGGCCATAGAGCCGTCCGGCGAGCATGAACATGGCGTCCTGAACGCGTTCGAGCTGGAAGTATGGCCGGGTCATCTCGTCGTCGAGGTCATAGGTCGCCGCTTTGTATTTCTCGGTGTAGTAGGCCCAGTCCCAGGGCATCAGCTGCCCGTCGAGCCCCTGCGCGGCGGCGTATCGCTGTATACCGGCGACCTCTTCCTCGGCGTAGGGTTTCGACTTGTCGAGCAGTTCGTCGAGCAGGCTGTTTACTTTCGGTGCGCTGCCGGCCATGCGCTCTTCGAGCACGTAGTCGGCGTAGGTCGGGTAGCCCAGCAGGTTGGCCAGTTGCAGGCGCAGGTCGGCAATACGCACGAGGGTGGCACTGTTGTCGAACTCGCCGCCGTAAGCGCGGCTGTTGTAGGCCCGGTACATCCGTTCGCGCAGGTCGCGCCGCTCGGAATAGGTCATGAAGGGGATGTAGCTCGGCGCATGGAGGGTGAAGAGCCACCCTTCCTCGCCGGCGTCGGCGGCATCGGCGGCTGCCGCGTCGCGGACGGATTCGGGAAGCCCGGCCAATTCGGTGCTGTCGGTGATCCGCAGCCGGAAGGCGTTGGTGGCGGCGAGCAGGTTCTGCTCGAAGCGGAGGGTAAGCTGCGAGAGCTCGCCGGTGACGGCGCGGTATCGGTTCTTCTGTTCCGGGGTGAGGTTGGCGCCGGAGCGGACGAAACTCTTATAGGTATCTTCGAGCAAGGTGCGCTGCTCGGTGCGGAGCCCGGCGAAGCCGTCCGCAGCGGACTGGTCGTAAACGGCCTTCACGCGCTCGAAGAGGCGCTCGTTGAGCATGATGTCGTTGTTGAAGTCGGTCAGCATGGGCGACAGCTCCAGGGCGATGGCCTGCATGGTGTCATTGGTCTCGGCGCTGTTGAGGTTGTAGAAGACGTTCAGCACGCGCTCCATAGGCTGCTGGGCGAATTCGAGGGCGGCGACGGTGTTTTCGAAGGTCGCGCTGTCGGGCGAGAAGGTGATGTCGTTGATGGCGCGGCGGCCGTCGACGATCAGCCGCTCGACGGCGGGACGGTAGTCTTCGAGCCGGATCTTTTCGAACGGGGGGACGCCGTAAGGGGTGTCCCACGTGCCCAGCAGCGGGTTGTCGGTATCGGTGCCGGCACATCCGGCGAGTATGGTCGTAGTGCTCATAAGGGTTACAATGGTTTTCAAGGTTTCGTGCATCTCGGTGGGGGTATTGTGTTATTTAAATAACGGTGAGGATGCGGGGTTAGTATGTGCAGTGGTTATCGGATCTCTCTACGGTTCGGCGGCGGGAAGCGTAAGCATTCGGGTTACGCTGCCGGGCTTCGGTTATATCTGAGCCGCCGTGGGGCGGTGACTGGCGGTGGGTACGCGTTTTGTTCGGAAAGCCAAGGCTTTCCGAACAAAACGGGCGATGAACTGGCAGCTAAGTCTCTGCGGCATCGGGCACAAGCCCAATGCCGCAGTAAGGCGTTGAGCGAGAAGCGCGACTCTGTCGAATCGCCGGGCCTGCCGCCAAGCGGTACATGGGGTAGTTACAGCCCTGCCGGAGTGCCCGCGGCACCGACGGCCCGAATCCGAGAGAGCGAGTAGCGCGTTCCGGGAAGGAACGCCGGGCGCCCCCGAGGGGGGCAGGGGCGCCCGAATCGGGGGAGTTACAGCCAGTAAGACAGACAACGCTTATGTGTCAGCTGTCAGGCCGGAGCCACCCGGGCGGAGGGCTGCAACCTTCGGTTTCGCCTCCGCTGGCTCCGGCCTGAACTTTAAAAAGCGAAAAGCGCGACTCTCCAGAGTCGCCGGGCCTGCCGCCAAGTCCGCTTTGCGGCCTCGCCCGGTGGCGGCAGCCCGGACTCCGAAGAGCGAATAGCGTTTGTCCGAAACAAGGAAACGAATAGTTGCGTTCCCGCGTGAGCGGCGGCCTTTGCGCCGGACGGCTGGAAGCCGTCGGGGGGGCGGCGCAAGGCCGAA
>JAJBVQ010000036.1 GCA_020859745.1 Rikenellaceae bacterium | reverse complement strand
CTGGCGGAGGCGGGGAATATTCCGGTGGCCTCTACGCTCATGGGCTTGTCATGCGTGCCGAGCGACCACCCGTTATATATCGGGATGGTGGGGATGCACGGCAATGTGGCCGGGAACCTGATGACGCAGGAGGCAGATCTGATTATTGCGGTGGGGATGCGTTTCAGCGACCGCGTAACGGGTGACCTGAAGACCTATGCGCCGAAGGCACGGGTCATCCATATCGAGATAGACCCGGTGGAGGTCAACAAGAACGTGCGCACCGACCTGGCTATCGTGACCGACGCCCGTGAGGCGGTCGAGGCTATATTGAAGGCAGGGCCCGTTACCCGCAAGGCGCGGGCCGAGTGGTTCGACCTGGCCGCCGGGCATGCGAAGGCCGAGCTGGACAAGGTTATCAGCCGGCAGCTGCACCCGAACCGCGAGGAGCTGACCATGGGGGAAGCCATCGCGGCGGTGGCGCAGGAATCGGCAGGCGAAGCGGTGATCGTGACCGACGTGGGACAGCACCAGATGATGGCCGCGCGGTACTCTACCTATAAGCATACCCGGAGCCTCATCACTTCGGGGGGATTGGGGACGATGGGCTATGGGCTGCCCGCGGCCATCGGGGCCAAGGTGGCGCTGGAGGAGAACCCCGCGACCGCAGGGCGCGACGTGGTGGTCTTCCTGGGCGACGGCGGCTTCCAGATGACCATGCAGGAGCTGGGAACCATGATCCACTGGGGGATACCGGTCAAAGTCGTGGTGCTCAACAACTCGTTCCTCGGCATGGTGCGCCAGTGGCAGCAGCTCTTTATGGAGAAACGGTACAACGCCACGGAATTGGTCAACCCGGACTTCGTGAAGATCGCCGAAGCGTACGGCATACCGGCGCAACGGGTGACCAAGCGGTTCGAGTTGCAGGAGGCGGTGCAGACCTTGCTGAAAACCGACGGGCCGTGTTTCCTCGAAGTGATCGTCGGCAAGGAAGACAACGTCTTCCCGATGATTCCGGGCGGGGCTTCGCTGGACGATTTGATCTACACGGAATAAGCACGATTTCCATAGCGATCGCAGCATCGCCCGTCCCGCCGGGGTCACCCGGACGCCGCCCGCGCAGGGCAGTACCGTACTTTAGGGTAGTTACAGCCCACTCGGCGTGCCCGGAGGCACCCGCGCGCACCGCTAACATAGGAAAGACAACGTAAAAGCCGTCAGGCTTTTCGGTGGATTTCCGTTAGCGCGCGGCATAAGTCTAACAGGCGGTTTGCGGACGCCCGAAATAGGGGTAACACGCGGCTGTCACTTTAAGGCTGACACCGCAGTCAGAATGCAAAGATAATATACCACGAACGACAAAATTGGACCGAAACTATGGCACCGAATAAAGACACGGATCCCACGATCCGGGAATATATCATCACGGTATTCACCGAAAACCAGGTCGGGGTGCTGGGGCGCATCACCTCCATCTTCACCCGCCGCAAGATCAATATCGAGAGCCTGAAGGTCAGCGAAACGCCGGTCAAGGGGATCAGCATGTTCACCATCCACGCATTCACCACCGAGGATACGGCGTGCCGCATCCTCAGCGGCATCGAGCGCATCATCGAGGTGCTGCGGGCCGACAAGTACCGCACCGAGGAGTTCACTGCCCAGCAGATCGCCCTCTACAAAGTCTCGCCCGAACTGTTCCTCAAAGGCGGCGATACCTGCCTGAAAGAGTACAACGCCCGGGTGATCGAGATCAACCCTGAATACGTGGTGCTGGAGCGCACCGGGGCCAAAGAGGAGATCGAAGCCCTGCGCGGCTATCTGGTGCAAAGCGGCATGCTGATGCAGTTCACCCAGTCGGAAAACATCGTGCTGCACGACGCCACGGTGGAAAACGCCCTGAACGGGATTATGGACAAACGCGATTATTTAGGCGACTGACGCACCGTTTTCGCGGATTAATGCGTACCTTTAGCACTTCGCAAGAGAGAAAAAAGAAAATACCAAATACAACAAACCAACACACGACAATGGCAAAAATCAATTTCGGCGGTGTGGAAGAGAGCGTGGTTACGCGCGAAGAATTCCCCCTGAGCAAAGCGGCAGAAATCCTCAAAGACGAAACGATCGCAGTGATCGGATACGGCGTACAGGGCCCAGGCCAGGCCATGAACCTGCGCGACAACGGCTTCAACGTAATCGTGGGCCAGCGCAAGAACTCCAAAACCTGGGACAAAGCTGTGGCAGACGGCTGGGTGCCGGGCAAAACCCTGTTCGAGATCGAAGAGGCCTGCGAAAAAGGGACTATTATCCAGTTCCTGCTTTCGGACGCCGGACAGATCGCCCTTTGGCCGACTGTTAAGAAACACCTTACCCCGGGCAAAGCCCTCTACTTCTCGCACGGCTTCGGGATCACCTATAAGGAAAAGACCGGCATCGTTCCGCCGGCCGACGTGGACGTTATCCTCGTGGCTCCGAAAGGGTCGGGGACTTCGCTGCGGCGGATGTTTGTGGCTGGGCGTGGCTTGAACTCCAGCTTCGCCGTGTTCCAGGATGCGACCGGGAAGGCTAAGGACCGGGTTATTGCGCTGGGGATCGGCGTAGGTTCGGGTTACCTGTTCGAAACCGATTTCAAACGCGAAGTGTTCTCGGACTTGACCGGAGAACGCGGTACGTTGATGGGTGCGATCCAGGGGATCTTCGCAGCACAGTACCAGGTGCTGCGCGAGAACGGACACACCCCGTCGGAAGCCTTTAACGAGACCATCGAAGAGCTGACGCAGTCGCTGATGCCGCTGGTGGCTGAAAACGGGATGGACTGGATGTACGCCAACTGCTCGACCACCGCACAGCGCGGGGCATTGGACTGGTGGAAACCGTTCCGCGACGCCACCCTGCCGGTGTTCAAAAAACTGTACAGCGAAGTGGCCAATGGCAACGAAGCGCAGCGTTCGATCGACTGCAACTCGAAACCCGACTACCGCGAAGGGCTTGAGAAAGAGCTCAAGGAACTGCGCGAAAGCGAAATGTGGCAGGCAGGCGCTGTTGTGCGCAAGCTGCGTCCTGAAAACAACAAATAGTTCTTTACATACTGAAGTACCGTATTGGCACAAGCATGAAGCTGAGTCCGGCCCCGTAAAAACGGGGCCGGACTTTTTTTAGGTAAAAATATATACGACTTCACCTTATTTTACATGTAAGCCGGATTTTCAATTATTTTCGGCCCGCTCCCATCCCCTGGCACGGAGAAAACTCCCGGCTCGTGTGCAGAGCGGCACCGCCGGGCCGGTTGGAGAGATCATCGCCCGATTTTGGGTGAAGTCGTATCTACTTACCTTTTTTTAATGGCACACCGTTTGCGGAAACACTATCCGGATGAAAACCGCAACTATAATGAAAAAACACCTTTTATTCGCAGCCCTTGCATGGCTCGGCGCAGCCACCCTGACCGCCTCCGCACAGACAGCCCGCAAGCACGAATTGCCGAAACTTCCATACACACTCGACGCACTGGCCCCGAAAATGAGCCGGGAGACCCTCGAATACCACTACGGCAAGCATTACAAAGCCTATATCGACAACCTCAACGCCCTAATTCCGGGAACCCCGTATGCCGGCCTCTCGCTGGAAGAGATCGTCGTGAAAGCCCCCGACGGGCCGATCTTCAATAACGCCGGGCAATCCCTGAACCACCAGCTCTTCTTCCTCGGCATGTCGCCCGAACCGCAAACGCAGCCCGGCGGAGCGTTGGCAGCGGCTATCGACCGGACATTCGGTTCGTTCGAGCAGTTCAAAGCGCAGTTCGCCAAAGCCGCCACAGGCGTTTTCGGCTCAGGTTGGGCGTGGCTCGCCACCGACAAAGCCGGAAACCTGAGCATCAAGACCGAAGCCAACGCCGGAAACCCGCTGCGCAGCAGCCTTATTCCTCTGCTGGGACTCGATGTATGGGAACATTCCTACTATCTGGATTACCGCAACCGCCGGGCCGAATACATCACGAATTACTGGGACCTGGTGGACTGGAAAGTGATCGACGAGCGTTACGACCGCCGGTAAGATCCGCAACCTCTCCGGCTTCTATTTCTCGGCACGGTCGAACGGCTATGGCTGGACATCACCACAAAACGACGCATTATGGCGGGACGAGATAAAGACCCTTTTCGACCCCTGCCCGGTGGGGTGGCGGGTGCCTCGAAGCGGCGAAGGGGCGAACGATCCGTGGAATGCGCTGAAAACGACTACGGGCAGTTGGCTTACCGAATCGGGAACGACCGGTTGGCGACAGGATGCACCGGTCGTTACCGGAGGGGCGGCGTGGCTTCCCCAAGGCGGCTACCGGGTCTGGTACACAGGCTACATCGGCATGGTGCACGCGGAAGGGAACAACTGGTCATCGCACTTGACACCCGATAGGTACTGGATACTGCGCACTACCTCGGCCAATTTCGACAGCGGGGGCGGCTGCAACTACCTTGCCATCGGTTTCCCCGTCCGCTGCGTACGGGAGTGACGGGGATACGGAAGGGGGAGACGAAATGCGGAAGCACCCTTATTCAGAGACCAGCGCCACGCCCCCGTCGCTCAGTTGCCGCACACGTCCCTCCGCCAACAATCGCCTCAGCATCGTCAGCACCATCATCGGCCTTCCAGGCACCTGCGCCATCAACGCCCGCAGCGTAATCGACCGTCCCTCCGGCACCTCGGAGAGCACCCGCATGATCTCCGTTTTGATCCCCGCGAACGCATCGCTCTCGCGGAACATATCCTCCGTTCGCCGCGACAGGCAGACATCGCACACCCCGCACGGCTCCGGACTCTTTTCATCGAAATATTCGCGCAGCAGCACACTGCGGCACTGCGACCCGTTCTCCGCATATTCCGCCATCGCCGAAGCCCGGAGCTCCTCCATCTCCCTGCGCCGGTGGTACGTCACCGGGGCGATCACCACATCCTCCGCCGGTAGCCGCTCCTCCTGCAAGATCAGCAGCGGCGAGCTTCGCCGCGGGATATAGCGGATCACCCGCATCACCGAAAGCTGGTAAAGCAACTCCTTGACCCGCTGCTCCGTGTATCCCGACATTTTGGCGATATACTTCTCGTCCACCGCCACGAACTCCGTAAAAAGACCCGTGTACAACCGTAAGATAATCCGCAGGAAACTGTCCAGCTCCGTGCGGTCCACCTGCAACTTGTAAAGCTCCTCGCGCGACATGCGGAACATGATCCGCGTAGGATTGTCCAGCACGTCCGTCAGCGTCATATAGCCGTTCAATTCCAACAGCTTAATGGCATTGAAGACCGTCAGCGGGAACATCTTGAACCGCGCGGCGAACTCCTGCATATCGAAATCGAAGATCGCATCCTTGCCCCCGCCAACGGTCACCTGCAAGTGGTTGAAGATCGCCTCGTACACCTTTCGCACCGTATCGAGCGGCGGATACGCCGTCTCGATACGCCGCCTCGCCGCCAGCGAATCCATCTGGTTGTAAAGCAAAACCGCATACGAAGGCAGCCCGTCGCGCCCCGCACGCCCCGCCTCCTGATAGTAGGCCTCCAGCGACGCCGGCATCTGGTCATGAATCACAAAACGCACGTCCGCCTTGTCGATCCCCATGCCGAACGCGTTGGTCGCCACGATCACCCGCACTTCGCTCCGCAGCCACGCCTCCTGCCTCGCGGCCCGCATCCGGAATCCCAGCCCGGCATGGTAAAAATCCGCCGACACCCCCTCCGCCTTCAACTGCGCCGCGATCTCCTCCGTCACCTTGCGCGTGCGGGCATAGACGATCCCCGCCCACCCCACACCCCGGATAACGCGGAGCATCTGCTCCATCTTGTTCTCCCCGTGCCGAACCACGAAACTGATATTGGGCCGCGCGAACGAACCCCGGAAAACCTTCGGCTCGTCGAGCTTCAGGTGCAGTTTGATGTCCTCCAGCACCAGCGACGTCGCCGTGGCCGTCACCGCCAGGAACGGCACCTCGGGCAGCCACTCCCGCAGCCGCGAAATCTTGAGGTAAGCGGGCCGGAAATCATAGCCCCACTCCGAGATACAGTGCGCTTCGTCCACCGCCACCAGCGACACCTCCATCTTCCGCACCCGAGTGTGGAAAATGCGCGTGTCGATCCGCTCCGGCGCAATGTAGAGCAGCTTCACATCCCCGTACACGCAGTTGTCCAGCGCAATGTCGATCTCTTTGGCCGACATGGCCGAATGGATCGCCACCGCATTGATCCGCAGCCGCCGCAGGGCGTCCACCTGGTCTTTCATCAGGGCGATCAATGGGGTAATGACGATCGTCACCCCCGGCAGCGCCAACGCGGGAACCTGATACGTCAGCGATTTTCCGCCCCCCGTCGGCAATAGCGCCACCGTATCGCGCCCCGCGAGCACCGAGCCGATGATCTCGCGCTGCAAAGGCCGGAACTCCTTGTAGCCCCAGTATTTTTCGAGTATTTCCTGAATATCCGCCATAACGACTTGCCGGGCCGCCGCCGACCCGCATGATTAAACAAAATTACGCAAATTAATGTTACCTTTGCGACTGTCCGTCCGGAAACGATTCCGGCCGGCACCGAACCAGACCGTATTTAAGACCGACCCAGCCATGCCGCGCATCATCTCCCCTTCGTTCCTCTCCGCTGACTTCCTGCACCTTGGCGATGCCGCCGAGACGGTGAACCGCAGCCGGGCCGAGTGGTTCCACCTCGACGTGATGGACGGCGTGTTCGTGCCCAATATCAGCTTCGGGCTGCCGGTGGTCAAAGCGCTGCGCAAGGCTACTGACAAAGTGCTCGACGTGCACCTGATGATCGTGCAGCCGGAACGCTACGTGACCGATTTCAAGGCCGCCGGCGCGGACTACCTGACGGTGCATGTCGAGGCGTCGACCCACCTGCACCGGACGTTACAGGCCATCCACGACGCCGGGATGCGGGCCGGCGTGGCCCTGAACCCGCACACACCGGTATGCTCCATCGAGGAGGTGGCGGCCATGGCCGATATGGTGCTCATTATGAGCGTCAATCCGGGTTTCGGAGGACAGCAGTTCATCGCCTCGTCGCTGGACAAGGTCAGCCGCACCAAAGACCTGCTGCTGCGTAAGAACAGCGGAGCGCTTATCCAGGTGGACGGGGGCGTGAACAAGGACAACGCCGCCCAGCTTTTCGCCGCAGGTGCCGATGTTCTGGTGGCGGGCAACGCCGTTTTCGGGGCCGAAGACCCCGTGGCGGCCATTCAACAGTTGATCGAGGCGTAACGCCCCGGATTTTCCACACAAGACTTAGTATTCACATGTTATCCATAGATAATCTGACCGTTTCGTTCGGCGGAACCGACCTGTTCCGCGACGTATCCTTCCTGATCAACGCCAAAGAGCGCATCGGGCTGGTGGGCAAGAACGGAGCCGGCAAATCGACCATACTCAAGCTCATAGCGGGCTTGCAGACGCCCACTTCGGGCACCATATCCAAGACCGAAGAGTGCACGATCGGCTACCTGCCGCAGCAAATGCGCGTGGCCGACGACACCGACCTGATCACCGAGTGCGGCAAGGCCTTTGCGGAGATCCTTGAACTGGAACAGGAGATCGAATACTGCACGGCCGAAATTTCCGTGCGTACCGATTACGAGTCGGCAGAGTACGAAAAACTGCTCCACCGGCTGCACGACGCCACCGAGCGGTACCACCTGCTGGACGGCGACAACCGCGACGCGGAGGTCGAAAAGACCCTGCTCGGGCTGGGTTTCAAACGCGAGGAGTTCAACAAGCCGACCGCTACTTTTTCGGGTGGCTGGCGCATGCGCATCGAGCTGGCCAAACTGCTCCTGAAAAAGCCGACGCTGTTCCTGCTCGACGAGCCGACCAACCACCTCGACATCGAGAGTATCCAGTGGCTCGAAACCTATTTGCAGAGCTACGGCGGGGCGGTGATCCTGATCTCGCACGACCGGGCCTTCCTGGACAATGTGACCAACCGGACGATCGAAATCTCGTGCGGGCGGGCGACCGATTACAAAGTGCCGTACAGTCGGTATATGGAGCTGCGCGCCGAACGGCGGCAACAGCAGATAGCGGCTTACGAGAACCAGCAGCGGATGATCGAAAAGACGGAGGAGTTCATCGAGAAATTCCGCTACAAACCGACCAAATCGAACCAGGTGCAGTCCCGCATCAAGCAACTCGACAAGATCGAACGCATCGAGGTCGAGGAGGAGGATAATGCGACCCTGAATATCCGCTTCCCGGCGGCTCCGCGGTCGGGACAGATCGTCGTCGAAGCCAAAGAGGCGGGCATGACTTTCCCGGCCATCGGGGACAAGGGGGAAAAACATGTCTTTTCGGGAGCCAATATCGTGGTGGAGCGGGGCGAAAAGGTGGCCCTTGTGGGACGGAACGGCGAGGGGAAGACCACTTTCGTGCGGATGGTGCTGAACGAGATCACCGCGACCGAGGGTTCCACCAGAACGGGACATAACGTGCATATCGGCTACTTCGCCCAGAACCAGGACGACCTGATGGACGGCGAGTTCACGGTGTTCGACACGCTGGACCGGGTGGCTGTGGGGGACATTCGTACCCGCCTGCGGGATATACTGGGCGCTTTCCTGTTCCGCGGCGAGGAGATCGACAAAAAGGTCAAGGTGCTGAGCGGCGGCGAACGGTCGCGGCTGGCGATGGCCCGGCTGATGCTGGAGCCGTACAACCTGCTGATCCTCGACGAGCCGACCAACCACATGGACATGCGCTCGAAGGATATCCTCAAGCGCGCCTTGATGGCCTATGACGGGACGGTGCTGGTGATCTCGCACGACCGCGAGTTCCTGGACGGACTGGTGAGCAAGGTCTACGAGTTCCGCGACGGGCGGGTCAAGGAGCATCTGGGAGGCATATACGACTTCCTGCGCGCGCGGCAGATCGAGAATATGCGCGAGATCGAGCGGGCGGCTCCTAAAACCGAGACCAAACCTGCGCCCGCCAAAGAGCCGCGGAAACCGGTGCCTGCGCCGGAAAAGAAACAGCCGGAACTTTCTTACGCAGAGAAGAAAGAGCGCGACCGGCAGGTGACGCGGCTGCGGAACGCTGTCACCAAACTGGAGACCGAAATTGCGGAACTGGAGGCGAAGACCACGGAGCTGGACGCGCAGCTGATGGACCCGGCCCGGTACACGATGGCCCTGTTCGAAGAGTACAACCAACTGAAAACCAAACTGGACGCCAAGATGCAGGAGTGGACCGAAGCGACCGAAAAATTAGAAGAATATGGCATACAATGATGATAAGCCGGTAAAAAAGAGTTTCTTCCGCCGCGAATCGGACACCGAAGCACGCGACCTGCCGGAAACCCTGGCCCCGCGCCGTGAACGTCCGGCAGGAGAACGCAAACCGTATGGAAAACCGGGGGGCCGCACTTTCGGTAAACCAAACAGGAAGCCTTATACCCCGAAACAGGACGGCGACACGAAAGAACGGGAC
>JAJBVQ010000054.1 GCA_020859745.1 Rikenellaceae bacterium | reverse complement strand
GCTCTGTAGCCGCCGTTATCCGACATGAAGATAAAGATCGTGTTGTCCGCGATCCCTTTCTCCCGCACCAACTCCATCAAATCCCCCAGGCTCTTGTCCATCCCCTCGACGATCGCCGCATATTCCGCCTCGACCTCCGTCATGCCCCGGTCCCGGTATTTCTGGATAAACCGCTTGTCCGCCTTGAACGGCGCATGGACGGCGTAATGGCTCATGTAGAGGAGAAACGGCTTGTTCACAGCCGCCGAGCTGTCGATCAGTTTCGAGGCTTCCAAAGTCAGCGCCTCGGTCAGGAACGTGTCCGTTCCGTGGTATTTCTCCAGCATCGGCGTCCCCCACGGCTTGGTCCACGTCCCTGCCGGGTAATTACCATAATTGTCCTCGCCCAGGTAACTCCCCATCGCACCGGCCGCATGCCCGGCGATATTGCGGTCGAAACCCATCGTCAGCGGATCGGCCGCCGGGGTGTCCAAAGCCCCGAAATGAGCCTTTCCTACAAATAGAGTGGTATAGCCGTTATCTTTGAGCACTTGTGCCAGCGGCGTGGCGTAAAAGGCGTTCTCGACCCCCGGAACCGGCGAGGTGCCGTTATAGTTCCACCGCTCGAAGGTCAGCGAATCGCTGTGCGAGTCGGTCGGCGTATTCTTTTGCAGCGTCCAGTTCGACACCTTGTGCTGCGCCACGTTGGTACCCGTGATCAGGCTGATGCGCGAGGGCGAACTCACCGGGCACGCGTAAGCGTCGGTAAATTTCGTCCCCATCGCCGCCAACCGCTCCATGTTCGGCGTGCGGTAGGTGCGGTTCAGGTCCGTCGTATCTTTCCAGAACGGCAGGGAGGTGTCCTGCCACCCCATGTCGTCCACCAGGAAAAAGATGATATTCGGCCGCTGGGCGGCAGTCCGTTCAGCCGCTCCGGCCGTCAGGGCCGTAGTCAGCAGCAGGGTACAGGAGGGTATGGTTTTCATGTCGTTAAGCGGAAATGTAAATTTTCATCCGGTAAAGCGGCCAGGTGACCAGCCAGCAGAGGAGCACCATGGTCAGCGACCACATCAGCGAGGCGACGGAGTCGGGCACATGGTAGCTCTGGTAAAACCCGTACACGGCCTGCGTCACGCCCCACAGGGCGAACAGCTTGGCCAGCACGATCGAGAGGCAATAGATAAAGAGCGAGTTGGTCCCCGCGATAGTGAAAAACTCGCACCAGTTCTTCGCCTGCATATATTCGATGAAGAACGACAGCAGGCTCCAGATGACCATCGCCGTCCCCGAGGTGAACAGCACATAGCTGCCCGTCCAAAGTTGCTTGTTCATCGGCCAGAAGAGGCCGCACAGGATCCCCGCCCCCGTGAGCAACAGCCCGACCACCATCAGCGAGCTGATCCCCCCGCTCATGCTGTTGGGCTGGTCCATCATCCGTCCCGCAAGGTAACCAATCAGTACGCTGGCAATAGCCGGGATAGTACTCAGCAGCCCCTCCGGATCGAACGTCGGGGTCAGCAGGTGGTAAGATCCCAGCAAAACTACATCGACGCGTCCCACCACATCGGTGCCCCAGGCGTCCAGCAGGAACCAATACCCCGCCAAGAGTACGATAACGCTCAGTACGATAGCCCGGACGCGCGGCATATAGAGCGTCAGCACGGCGGCAAAGAAATAGGCCAGGGCGATCCGTTGCAGCACCCCCGGAATACGCACGAAAGCGAAATAATCGTCGAACGGCATCCAGTTCAACAGGATCCCGAGAGCAAACAGAATGATGCTGCGCCGGAAGATGCGGCCCATCCGTCCCGACTTGGAGCGCGTATCGCGTACGCCATAGTCGTGCCGGTGCGTGGAGAACCACATGGCCGCGCCCATAATGAAAAGGAAGAAAGGAAAGATCATATCGGCAAACGTCACACCGTCCCAGCTGCTGTGTACCAAGGGAGCGAAGACCGAGCCGCCGGCCTGGTTGTTCAGGACGATCATCATCAGGATGGTCATGCCCCGGAAAACATCGAGCGATAGGAACCTTTTCATGCGTTGAGGTGGAGAGGTCAGTAATTTCTTACAAAGATACCGTATTTGTCAGTAAAAAGAAAAGCGGACGGCCCTTTTTGCCTGCCGTTACCGACCCCTCGCTTCGGTACCGCCGTCCATAAAAGTGACCGGTCTTTGCGGTACGATGATCCAGAAAATGATATAGAGAATCAGCCCGCCCCCGAAGAACAGCAGGAGCAGGAACGCCAGCCGTATGGCGAGCGGATCGACTCCGAAGTATTCGGCCAATCCTCCGCATACGCCGCCGATCACCCTGTCTTTCCGGCTGCGGTACAGACGTTTGGGTTGAGTTTGATGTATTGCCGGCTCAGGCTTCGGGGCGCCGAAACTGTCCGGCGAGCCGATCCGTGCCGTCGCATTCCTGACCGTCTCGATATGGATGATCGCAAGCCCTGTTTCAGAGAACATGTCCGCCAGCCGGCGTTCGATGTCAGCTATTTCGTCGATCGTTACCTGCCGCATCCCGATTTGTCCCAGATAGTTGTCCAGCATATCGTAGGCGTCCTCGTCGATGACGAACGGACGCCCCCCAAGGTCGATGGAAAGAGTCTTTTTCATAAGGCGTGATTGATACAGGTAAAGGTAATCATTTGTGCGTTATTATAAAAAACAAAGCTGCGGGGCTTTCCATTAGGAAAACCCCGCAGCCGTATCGGTCATTTCGAAAGTTTAAAGCGTGCTTTTGGATTCGCACACCGCCTCTTTGTTCACTTTTTTGATCAGTCCGGCCAGCACGTTGCCCGGCCCGAGTTCGGTAAACGAGGTGGCTCCGTCGGCGATCATGTTCTGCACCGTCTGGGTCCACCGCACCGGAGCGGTGCGCTGCGCGATCAGGTTGGCGTTAATCTTTTCCGGGTCGGTATACGGCTTGGCGTCCACATTCTGATAGACCGGGCATACCGGCGCGGTGAACTGCGCCGCTTGGATCGCCGCTTCCAGCTCCACGCGGGCCGGTTCCATCAGCGGGGAGTGGAACGCGCCGCCGACGCTCAGTTTCAGCGCCCGCTTGGCGCCTTTGGCCGTCAGCTGCTCGCAGGCTTTGTCGATCCCTTCGATCGAGCCGGAGATCACCAACTGCCCCGGACAGTTGTAGTTAGCCGCCACGACCACTTCCGGGATCGAGGCGCACACCTCCTCGACCACTTCGTCCGGCAGCCCGATGATGGCCGCCATGGTCGAAGGCTGCATTTCGCAGGCTTTCTGCATGGCCTGCGCACGTTTCGACACCAGTTTGAGCCCCTCTTCGAAGCTCAGCGCCCCGGCCGCCACCAATGCGCTGAATTCACCCAGCGAATGGCCGGCCGTCATGTCCGGTTTGAAATCCGGCAGCGATTTGGCCAGGATCACCGAATGGAGGAACACCGCCGGCTGGGTTACCTTGGTCTGTTTCAGCTCGTCGGCGGTGCCGTTGAACATGATGTCCGTGATGCGGAAGCCGAGGATCTCGTTGGCTTTTTCGAACATCTCCTTGGCAGCCGGCACGGTATCGTACAGCTCTTTGCCCATACCGGTGAACTGTGCGCCCTGACCGGGGAAAACGTATGCTTTCATGTTTTTTCAGTTTAAAGTCAGGGGCAAATATAAACGTTTTTTTACAAATACTTTTTTACCGTCTCGCCGCGTCGCCGCGGGATGGAAAGGGTAGGGCATATCCCGAAAAAACGTTATATTTGTCGTTTAGAAAAATGTCCGCCCATGAAACGACTTCTTGCCGCAATCGCATTGCTTTCCCTGACATACGGCTCGTATGCCGGACCGAAAAAATATGCCGCCCCGTACGTGATCTCGGAGAACCAGGAGCTTCCCCGCTCGGTTTTCGTAAGTTACCGCAACCAGCGGGATGCGTTCCGTAACGATTTCGACAGCTCGCAGTATTACGTCGGGCTGAACGGAGAGTGGAGTTACAGACTGTTTCCGTCGCAATCCGCTGTGCCGAGGCAGGTCTCGGGCACCGGGGACGCTCTGGAAAAACTGACGAAGGAATGGGAAACCGTTACCCTGCCGGGGGCGTGGGAGCTGGAGGGGCACGGCGGCGAGGGGAGCGCGGTGTTCGCCTCGAAAGCCTATGATTTCGCCAAGTCGAAAGGAGAAGTGCGGCCGCCTCACTTGCCGGGCGATTCGCCGGTGGCGGTCTATATCCGGAAATTTACCGTGCCGTTCGACCTGTTCGACAAGGCGCACTTCCTACATGTCGGGGCGGTTAAGGCGGGCGTAAAGGTCTATGTCAACGGCAAAGAGGTCGGTTTTTCCAGAAGAGATTCGAAAAACCCGGTCGAGTTCGACGTGACCCGCTATGTGGGCGAGGGGCGCAACTGGGTGGCGCTGGTGGTGCCGCAGTTTACCGAGGGGAGTTATCTGGAAGACTGGCAGGACTGGCGGCTGGCGGGGATCAACCGGGATATTTTCCTGTTCGCCCAGCCGAAGATCCGCATGCGGGACTATCTGGTCCAGACCACGCTCGACCCGACCTACACCAACGGCCTGCTGGAAACGGCCATGCTGCTGAAAACGCAGTTGCTAAACCCATTCCCGGTGACCGTATATTATGACCTGTACGATCCGCAGGGCAAACTGGTGAACAGCAACTTCCGGGATGTGGAGGTGGGTATGCGGGTCGAGGACACGATCCGGTTCACCGCTTCTATCCCGAACGTCGTGAAATGGTCGGCGGAACAACCGAACCTGTATACCATCCTGTACCGGATCAAGCGGGAAGGACGGTTCACCGAATATGTGGCTTGCCGGGTCGGGTTCCGCACGGTCGAGACTAAAGGCGAACAATTTCTGGTGAATGGGAAGCCGGTGGTTTTCAAGGGGGTGAATTTGGCGGAACATACGCCCGCAACGGGTAATTATGTGGATACGGCCCGGATGCGGCAAATGCTGACCGAAATGAAATTTGCGGGGGTGAATGCCATCCGCACGGACGGCTATCCGCAGCCGTACTGTTTCTACCAGCTTTGCGATGAGTTGGGCTTTTACGTCTGCGATGTGGCGGACATAAATACCTGGGGCCTGGGTAACAACCGGAACAAAGGCGGGAATATTTCGAACGATCCGACGTGGCGCGAGGCCTATCTGGCCCGGATCGCGGCGATGTACGAGCGGAATAAGAACCATCCTTCGGTGGTCATGTGGTCGCTGGGCGATCGTTCGGGGAACGGGTACAACATGTACCAGGGCTACCTAATGCTCAAAGGCAAGGAACGGACGCGGCCGGTCGTGTATAATGGGGCGGCCAAGGAGTGGAACACGGACGTTTATTGCCCGGATTATCCGGAGTCGGCGGTAAACGGATCGGGACGTCCGCTGGTGCCTTCCCGGGTGACGTTCGATCCGGCGTGGTGGACGACGCCGGGTTTGCAGGGGGCTTTTCTGGAGCGTTGGAACGACATGTCGCTGACGGCGCGGATTCCGGGCGGGAAGTATATCCTTTCGGACGACTATCAGCGAAGCGCGGCGAATAATGGGAAAGTCGGTCTGGCGGCGATGTCGCAGGACGAACAGCTGCGCACGCTTTTTGCCAATGTGGCCATTACGCAGGTGGATGCCTCGAAGGGGATTTATAAATTCGAGAACCGGCTGCAATATACGGACTTGGAACAGTTTACCGTAACCTACCATTTGACTTCGGGCGATAAGGTCGTGCGAGAGGGGATCGTAAGCGTGGCTGCGGCTCCGGGTGAATCGGCCGAGGTGCAGATTCCGGGAGTCGGGTCGGTCGGCAAGGACCGTAAACTGACGGTTACGGTCGGGAATGTAGCTCGTGCCGAATTTTAGGTAAATGATATAATTTATTATTTATGAGAAGGTTAAAAACTATTTATTATCAGGTCGTCATGTTCGTATTCACGATCGTTATGTTCGTTGTATTCGCCGTCGTGTGGCTCCTGACCGTGCTGTTCGACCGCAACCGGGTGGTTTGCCACCACGTGTCGCGTTTCTGGTCGAAGAACATCTACCGGCTCTGCCCGTGGTGGAAAGTGCGGGTCACCGGTTTGGAGAACGTGATCTACGGACGGTCGTATGTCGTGGTGTCGAACCATCAGGCGATGCTCGATATACCGTTGCTGTACGTGCTTCCTTTCAACTTCAAGTGGGTTTCGAAGCGGGAGGTGTACAAGATACCGATTTTCGGCTGGGTGCTGTGGATGCACGGCGACGTGGCGATCGAACGGGGCGGCACGGCCAGCGCCAAAGCGATGTTGCAGAAATGCGAGGATTATCTGAAAGACGGGGTCAGCATCATTATGTTCCCGGAGGGGACGCGGACCAAGACCGGATGTGTGAATAACTTTAAGGAGGGGGCGATGATACTGGCGCAGCAGAGCGGGGCGGATATTTTGCCCGTGGTGATCGACGGGACGTTCGATGCTTTCGGGAAAGGCGGGATTGCGGCGCCTCATACCTTTCAGGTGCGGATACTGGCGCCGATCAGCGCGAACGAGATTTCGAAGGCGCCGGCCAGGGAGTTGCGCGACACGCTCAACACTTTGATGTGCGATACGCACAAAGCGATCGCGCCGCGCCATTACAAGGATAAACAGTAGGAGAACAAAATACGAGATGACAGCAGCACAATAGGCAGCAAGCAACTATTCGGAAGAACATATCCAGACCCTCGACTGGAAGGAGCATATCCGCCGCCGGCCGGGGATGTATATCGGTAAACTCGGCGACGGGTCGCAGCCCGACGACGGGATCTATATCCTGATCAAGGAGGTGTTGGACAACTCGCTGGACGAGTATATGATGGGTTTCGGCAAGCAGATCGAGATCAATGTGGACGGCGTTACGGTGACCATTCGCGACTACGGTC
Source organism: Rikenellaceae bacterium (assembly GCA_020859745.1). Lineage (GTDB taxonomy): Bacteria > Bacteroidota > Bacteroidia > Bacteroidales > Rikenellaceae > Rikenella. Next base: position 28,179 of record JAJBVQ010000054.1, on the reverse strand, counting down.
GCGGGATCCCGTTGGGCAAGTTGGAAGAGGTGGCTTCGAAGATGAACACCGGAGCCAAGTACGACTCCAAAGCGTTTAAGAAATCTGTCGGGCTGAATGGGGTGGGTATCAAGGCGGTGAATGCTTTGTCCTCGACTTTTACGATAACCAGCACGCGGGACGGCGAGGCGCGGACCATCGAGTTTGCGGCGGGTTCCAAGACCGGGGAGCATACCGACTCGACGGGTGAGAAGAATGGGACGCGGGTGCAGTTCGTGGCCGATGAAGCAGTGTTCGGCTCCTACCGCTACAACTATGAATATATCGAAACGATGCTCCGGAACTACACCTACCTGAATGCCGGGCTGGTGATCAAGTTCAACGGAGTGCCTTACGTGTCGAAAAACGGGTTGCTCGACCTGCTGACCGAGAGTGTGGGCGGGGACTTCCTCTATCCGCCGATTCACCTGCGGGGCGAGGATATCGAGGTGGCGATGACGCACGGGACGGGTTATAACGAGAGCTATTATTCGTTCGTCAACGGGCAGCATACCACGCAGGGGGGGACGCACCAGGCGGCTTTCCGCGAAGCGGTTGTCAAGACGATCCGGGAATTCTATAAAAAAGATTTCGATGCGGCGGATATACGGACGTCGATCATTGCGGCGATCAGCATCAAGGTGGAGGAGCCGGTGTTCGAGTCGCAGACCAAGACTAAACTGGGTTCGAAAGAGATGTCGCCGGATGGGGTGACGGTGCGCAACTTCGTGATCGATTTCCTGAAAGAGCACCTCGACAATTACTTGCATAAAAACCCGGAAACGGCTGATATCCTGTTAAAAAAGATACAGGAGGCGGAGAAGGAGCGCAAGGCGATCAGCGGAATCCAGAAAAAGGCGCGGGAGTTTGCCAAAAAGGTTTCGCTGCACAATAAAAAACTGCGGGATTGCCGGATTCATCTGGGCGACAAGGACGAAAGGGCGGAGGAGAGCGCGATCTTCATCACCGAGGGGGACTCGGCCAGCGGTTCGATCACTAAAAGCCGGGATGTCAATACGCAGGCGGTGTTCAGCTTGCGGGGCAAGCCGCTGAATACCTATGGCCTGACCAAAAAGATCGTTTACGAGAATGAAGAGTTCAACCTGTTGCAGGCGGCCCTGAATATCGAGGAGGATATGGACAACCTGCGGTACAACAAAGTGATTATCGCCACCGATGCCGATGTGGACGGGATGCACATACGTTTGCTGCTGATCACCTTCTTTTTGCAGTTTTTCCCGGACATCATTCGAGGGGGGCATCTATATATATTGCAGACGCCGCTGTTCCGGGTGCGGAATAAGAAGGAAACGAGGTATTGCTATACGGAACAGGAGCGCCAACAGGCTATCGCCAAGCTGGGGACCAATCCCGAGATCACGCGGTTCAAGGGGCTGGGGGAGATCTCGCCCAATGAGTTCAAGGAGTTTATCGGCGAAGGGATACGCCTCGAAAAGGTGCGGCTCACCAAAGGCGACCCGGTGTCAGATATGCTGGAATTCTATATGGGAAAGAACACGCAGGAGCGGCAGGATTTCATTATCGACAACCTGAAGATCGAGGAAGACCTGATCGAAGAGCTGGAAAACGCGCAGGTGCTGACCGGCATGGAGGAAGAGACGGCTGCTGAAGCCATATAATAGGTAGATTACGGAAAGAGATATAAATGAGTACAATAGACGAGAACGGGACTCTGAACGCAGAGGTGGAGGAGGTGGCCGAAGTGACGGCTGAGAAGCACGGGAAATATGCCCGGCTGACCGATGAGGCGGTCGCACACCGGCTGACCGGGATGTATAAGGATTGGTTCCTGGATTATGCTTCCTATGTGATCCTGGAGCGGGCGGTGCCGCACCTGGACGACGGTTTGAAGCCGGTTCAGCGGCGTATCCTGCACTCCATGAAGCGCATGGACGACGGCAGATATAATAAGGTGGCCAATATTATCGGTTTCACCATGCAGTTTCATCCGCACGGGGACGCCTCGATCGGGGATGCTTTGGTGCAGCTGGGACAGAAAGACCTGCTGGTCGATACGCAGGGGAACTGGGGTAATATCCTGACGGGGGACAGCGCTGCGGCGCCCCGTTATATCGAGGCGAGGCTGTCGAAACTGGCGCTGGATGTGGTCTTCAACCCGAAAACGACGGAGTGGATGCTCTCGTACGACGGCCGCAATCAGGAGCCGGTGACTTTGCCGGTGAAGTTTCCGCTGCTGCTGGCACAGGGGGTCGAAGGGATCGCCGTGGGGCTGGCCTCGAAGATATTGCCGCATAACTTTATCGAGCTCTTGGAGGCTTCGATTGCATACCTTAAGGGGGAGGAGTTTGTGCTTTATCCGGATTTTCCGACGGGCGGGATGATCGACTGTTCGAAATACAACGACGGGATGCGCGGCGGTGCAGTCAAAGTGCGCGCGAAGATCGCCAAACAGGATAAAAAGACCCTTGTAATCACCGAGATACCATATGGGAAGAACACTTCGACGGTGATCGATTCGATCCTCAAGGCCAACGAGAAGGGGAAGATTAAGATCAAGAAGGTGGACGATAACACGGCGGCCAATGTCGAGATCGTAGTGCACTTGTCCGGGGACGTGTCGCCGGATAAAACCATCGATGCGCTGTACGCTTTTACCGACTGCGAAGTCTCCATTTCGCCGAACTCGTGCGTGATCGAGGATAAGAAACCGCTGTTCATCGGGGTCAGCGACATGCTGCGCCGCTCGGTCGAAAATACCAAGGGTTTGTTGAAACGGGAGCTGGAGATCCGGTTGGGGGAATTGAACGAGGAGTGGCACATGTCGTCGCTGGAGCGGATCTTCATCGAGAACCGCATCTACAACGCCATCGAAGAGTGTACCACCTGGGAGGGGGTTCTCGAAACCATCGACCGGGAACTGACGCCGTTCAAGCCGCAGTTGCGGCGGGAGGTGACGCGCGAGGATATCGTCAAGCTGACGGAGATCAAGATCAAACGCATTTCGCGCTACGACGCTTTCCGGGCGGAAGAGTTGATCCGCAATATCGAAGCCGAGATAGCTGAAGTGCAGCATCACTTGGCGACGCTAACGGATTATACGATTGCGTATTACCGGAATATCCTGAAGAAACACGGCAAAGGCCGGGAGCGGAAGACGGAAATTCGGAGCTTCGACACGATAGAGGCGGCGAAGGTGGTGGTGGCCAATGCCAAACTGTATGTCAACCGGGCGGAGGGATTCTACGGGATCGGGGCCGGGATGAAAAAAGAGGAGTTCGTGTGCGACTGCTCGGACATCGACGACGTGATCATCTTCAATAAACAGGGAAAATATACGATCACCAAGGTCTCGGAAAAGGCGTTTTTCAGCAAGAATATCCTCTATATCGGGGTGTTCAAGCGCAACGACGAGCGGACGATCTACAACGTGCTGTACCGGGACGGGCTGAAGGGGGCCATTATGATGAAGCGGTGTGCGATCAAAGGGATTACGCGTGACCGGGAGTATGACATAACCAAAGGGACGCCGGGGAGTGAGGTGCTCTATATGAGCGTGAACCCGAACGGCGAGGCCGAAACGCTGAAAATCTACTTCAAGCCGCGGCCGAGGCTCAAGAAACTCATCACCGACCTTAATTTCGGCGACCTGGTCATTAAGGGACGGCAGTCGCAGGGGAACCTTTTCTCGCGGTATGCCCTCCACAAGATCGTGCTCAAGGAGCGCGGTTCCTCGACGCTGGGCGGGCAGAATATCTGGTTCGACCACGATATTAACCGGCTCAATACGGAAGAGCGGGGCGAGTTGCTGGGTGAATTCTCCGGCGACGACCGGCTGGTGGTATTCACCAAAGATGCGCAGTACTATACCTCCAATTACGATGTCGGGCAGCATTTCCCGGAGAACCTGCTCTTTATCGAGAAATACGATACGGACAAGATCTACACGGTGGTCTACATGGACAAGGAGCAAGGATTGCACTATATCAAGCGTTTCCAGGCGGAGCAGTGCGACCAGAAGCCGCAGCAGTTTGTGGAGCCGGAGAACGAATTCGTGACGATGAACGACGACAAGTACCCGGTGATCCAGTTGCAATACGGCGGCAAATACAACGGCCGTTCGCCGGAGGTGGTGGACGCCGATGCGTTTATCGGTGTGAAGAGCCACCGGGCCAAAGGGAAACGCCTTTCGACCCTGACGCTCGAAGAGGTCGTCTGGCTGGAGCCGTTGCAAAAAGAGGCGGCGCCGGAGCCGGAACAGGAGGATGGCCCTGCCGGGGAGCCGCAGGATAATGCGGGCGGAGTTGTGGTGGGTGCCGAAACCGCCGTTGCGGATGATAGCGAGGCGGTGGAAAGCGGCAACCAGTTGGAGTTGTTTTAGCCAACCTGAAAAACGAATGTTATGCTGATTTTCCTGATCGGATTTATGGGCAGCGGCAAGACGACGCTGGGACGTCCTTTGGCCCAGCGGCTGGGATACGGTTTCCTCGACCTGGACAAGGTGATCGAGGAGGGCGAGGGGGCGACCGTCGGGGAGATATTCTCCGGCCGCGGTGAGGCGTATTTCCGGACGCTGGAACGAAAGTATTTGCAGAATATCATTTTACATGGGGGCGATCGGGTGGTTTCCACCGGAGGGGGGACGCCGTGCTTCAATGCCAATATGGAGTTGATGAACGCAAACGGGGTGACGGTCTACCTGAAACTGAGCCCGGGCATGCTGGCGGACAGGCTGATGGCTGCGCGGGTGTGCCGCCCGCTTCTGGCGGATAAGTCGCCGGAAGAGCTTTTGCAGTATATTGTCGATACGCTGGCCTTACGGGAGGAGCATTACGAACGCGCCAATGTGGTGGTGGCCAATCCTTCGCGGGACATTACGAAGCTGGTCAGTATTCTGGAACCCTATCTGTCCCGTTCTTAGCAGTTTGATATGGGACAGGTCAAGGATTACTTTTCGTTGGTCAAATTCGCGCATACGGCGTTTGCGCTGCCTTTTGCGCTGATCGGTTATACCTTGGGGGTTTTGGCGGCGGGGTTCGACCCGTGGACTCTGGTCGCCGTGCTGGGTTGCATGGTGTTTGCCCGCAATGCGGCGATGGGGTTCAACCGGGTGATCGACCGGCGTTTCGATGGCATGAACCCCCGGACGGCGGGACGGGAGATTCCGGCCGGTAAGATCAGCGTCCGGGCGGGGAAGTGGTTCGTGGTGCTCAACTCGGTTGCATTTGTCGCCGTGGCCGCTACGTTCAACCGGTTGACGCTGGCTTTGTCGCTGGTGGTGCTGGCTGTCGTGCTCGGGTACAGCTATACCAAACGTTTTACGGCTTTGTGCCATATCGTGCTGGGCCTCGGGCTGGCGATCGCACCTTCGGCGGCTTATATCGCCGTGACCGGGACTTTGACGGCGACGCCCGTATGGATTTCGGTGCTGGTGCTGACCTGGGTGTCCGGATTCGATATTATTTATGCCTTGCAGGATGCCGGTTTCGACCAGTCGGAGCGGCTGCACTCCATTCCGGCAGCGTTGGGTGTGCGGGGAGCGTTGTGGGCCAGCGTATCGCTGCACTTGGTGACGGCGGCGATGGTCGTCGTCGTGGGGGCGCAGCTCGGCAACGGGATCTTATATTGGATCGGTGCCGCCCTATTTTTGGGACTGTTGGTTTACCAGCACCTGATCGTGCGGCCAGGCGATTTGTCGCGTATCGGGGCCATGTTCGGCCTGACCAACGGTTTGGCGAGCATTGCCTACGCCGTGTTCGTCATTCTTGATCTCGTGTCGGCTTAACGCCGTTTTTGCCGCCTGTTCTTTTGGCGACGCTATGCCGGATACGCAGGGCGGTGCTTGCTATTTTTCCCATCCAAGCCGTGGCCCGGCTTTTGTGCAACCAGATCACGGCCCTTTCCCCTGCGGAAAAATTATCGGTCAACATCTCCCGTATCTCCGGTTTCCGGAGTTGCTCGTACAGCCGGACCGTGAACGGATGCCCCGCGATGCTCGGACTGGAGGTGTGGTTGATATACATCAGGTAGAATTTAACCTGCATCAGGACGAACTCTTTCTCGAAACGGTCGTAGCATCCCTCTTCCCGCAGGAATCGCTCTACGTGGGCGGCATATCCGATGCTGTATTCGATGGGAGTCGTCCTGTGGCTGACAGAATCCTGTCGTTTGACGTAGAAATAGACGTTTTGTGCGATATGTCCGACCGTCGCCCCTTTTGCCGCGATCTGGATGTTCAGGAATTTGTCTTCGGCAACGAGATGTCCGCCGGATATTGCAGCCCCTCGAACAAGCCGCGCCGGTATAGCTTTGCGACCAGATATCCCTCCATCACGTTGGTCAGCTGGTAGCGCATGAATGTGTTCCCGTCGATCGTGCCGTCCCACTTTTCCGGTTTTGAGAGCTTATAGCCATCACTGACCCGAACGATGTCGCCGCAGATAATGTCCGTTTGCCATTGTTCGATTCCCCGGTACAGGATTTCGACAGTGTCCAATGGCAGGTAGTCGTCGCCGTCCAGAAAGCAGAGGTATTCGCCTGTTGCGGCTTCGATAGCCCGCTTTCGGGCCAGCATCACTCCCGCATTCTCCTGATGAATGGCCATAACGCGCGGATCCGATGCCGCATATCGGTCTATGACCGAAGGCGTTCGGTCTGTGCTGCCGTCATCGACGATTACGATCTGTAGGTTCGGGTAGGTCTGTCCCAAAGCCGAGTCGAGGCATTGGGGCAGGTATTCGGCCACGTTATAGGCCGGTATGATCAGGCTGACCAGCGGGGTTCGGTCCATATGTTCAGTTTCGGTAAGCGTCCAATATCCGTTCCAGGAAACGGTCGTAAGTGAAGCGTTCCTGCCACCTTCGATGACCTCTCTCCGCCAACAGTTGTTGCCGGGCCGGGTCTTGTGCCAGCTCCCGGATCAGGCGGCAGCTCTCTTGGACATCCTCCACGTCGATCCGTACCCCCTCCTCCGGGGTGATCACTTCGGACGGGATGTTTTCGGAAAAGAATATCGGTTTTTCGGCGATCATGGCCTCCACGACCACCAAACCGAACGATTCGGGGATAAGGGTGGGCACGATTACGGCGTCCGCTTGCCGGAAAAAGGCGATCGTGCGGTCGATGAAGCCCAGGAACCGTACCTGTTCGCCCAACCCTCGTCGTGCTACCTCGCTTCGCAGGTGCTCCATATATGCCTCTTTGCCTTCGGGAGTTTTCCCCGCCAGCACGAAAACGATGGGCGGTGCGATCTTCCGCAGCCCGGCAGCAAGGTCAAGGATAAATTCAACGCCTTTTTCCGGCATGATCGTCCCGGCGAAAGCAATCAGGAATGTGTTGTCGCCCAAGCCCAACTCCGGGCGCAGGTCAACGGCCCAAGTACCCGCATCCGGCCGGACGCTGTTGGTTATGACCGTCATGCGGTCCGCCGCTATCTGCGGGCCGGACGAAAGGAACGATCTTTCGGCTTCCGCCGATACGAAGATCAGCCGGTCGATATGCCGGTAGAGCCAAGGGTAGTGCAGGCTCTTTTTCGCCGGGCGGCACAGGTGTCGGGTCATGACCACCCGCACGTCGAGTCCGTATAATTTCCGGGCCAGAAGCGCCGCGGTCGCATGTTTGAAAATATGGGTATGGATGATCTCTATTTTATGCTCTTCGACCAGCCGGGCCAGACGATATATGGCGCCCGGATCGTAAGGCCCCCTAAAGCGCAGGGTGCAGGTATTCAGTCCGACGAACCGCTCGGCCAGTATGTCGCAGGGAGGGATCACGACGCTCACGTCGTGCCCCGCTTCCGACAGGCTGCGGGACAGCTCCCACACGTATCTCTCGCCCCCGCCCCAGCCCTTGTTCGGTACGATCTGCAAGATGTTCATAGGACGAATATACACATTTTATGCGTCACTTCCGCCGGAACATCCATTTGAAGATCAGTATGAAGATCAGGAGCGACGAAGCCCATAGGAGGAACTTGGCGTAAGAGAGGTCGGAGCGGGTGTTGATCAGCAGTACCGAACCGATGAACAGCCCGACGAGGATAATGGCGTAGGCCATCCGGAACCCGACGTTCCGCACCGCCTTTTGCAGCATTTCGCTGTTCTCGAAGCGGATATTGTGGCGAATCTCCCCCTGTTTGAGCTTGTAGAGGATCTCGCTGATGTCGTTGGGCAGGTTCAGCGCGAGGTTGGCATAGTTTTTCAGCGTCTGGTACAGCTCCCCGGCCAGTTTGCGCGGCGCGAAGCGGTGCATGATCACGTCCTTGGCGTAGGGCGTGATCAATGGCGTAAAAGGAATGTCTGGGTCCAGTTTTTCAGCTACTTTTTGAATAGTCGCCAACGATTTGACCAGCATGAAGATGCCGCTCGGTATCTGAAGCGAATATTTAGTGATCAGGTTGATGCACTGCTGGATCATGCCGGCATAGTCCAGCTTGTCGATCGGCACGTGGCTGTACTGCGCCGTCAGCTGTTGCAGGCTGAAAATGAGTTCGTCGCGCTTTTTGAAGAAGCGAACGTTGCACAGGGTGATCAGCGAATCGGCGATCATCGTCGGGTCGCGTTTGACGAAGCCCAGCGAAATGTTGGCCAGGAAATCCATGTCCCTCGGCGTCAGTACGCCCACCATCCCGAAGTCGATGAATGCGATCACGTTGTCCGGCATGATGAAAAGGTTGCCCGCGTGGGGATCGGCGTGGAAAAAGCCGTACCGCAGGATCATTGTCAGTAGGGCGTTGGCTCCGTTCAGCGCGATTTGCTGCGTGTCGAGTCCGTTGGCTTTCAGCACCGTCGGGTCGTCCGGGGTGATCCCCGTGATCCGCTCCATCACCAGGAGCCGCCGCGACGTGTAATCGAGGTAAACTTTCGGTATGTAGACCGTCGGCTCGTTTTCGAACATCTGCTGGAAGCGGAGGATATTAGCCGCCTCGTTGTTGTAGTCCAGTTCGCGCAGGATGCTTTCGCCGAATTCGTCTACCACGCCGATAATATTGATCGCCGCCATCTCCGGATAGTTCTTGGCCAGCTTGGCCGCCAGGAAACGCATCAGGTAGAGGTCGAGCTTGATCTTCTGTTCGATCTTGGGCCGCCGTATCTTGACGATCACCGGCGAACCGTCCAGCAGCGTGGCGCCGTAAACCTGCCCGATGGAGGCCGAGGCCATGCACGTTTCGTCGAAGGTGGCGAACACCTTTTCGATCGGGGCGCTCAGTTCGTCCTCGATCAGGTTGCGCGCCAGCTGGTCGTCGAATGGCAGGGCGCGGGACTGCAATTTCTTCAGCTCTTTGCGGAAGCGCTCCGATACCACGTCGGGACGGTCGGCCAGTATCTGGCCGAACTTGATATAGGTGGGGCCCAGGTCTTCGATGGTCAGGCGCAGCCTCTCCTCGGTGGTATATACGGGCTTGGACTGCTGTATCCGCCGCTTGCGGATGCGACGTCCCATCCAGGTGCGAGCGATCAGCTCGTCGAACCCCTGGTGGATCAGGATCCCGGCGATCTCCAGCGCCCGGTTGACCTTCAGGTAACTGATGTATATATTGGTCAGTTTCATTTACCGGCTATCTTTTCGAGATTGTCGTTCAGTTTGTCGATCGCCTCGGTCAGGCGGTCGATCTTCTTTTCCAGTTCGGCCGTTTCGGCAACGGTATTGCCCGTCAGCTGCTGGAAAAAGAGGTGTTGGTCCAGCATGTCGACCAGTTGGTCGATCCCTCCGGCCACCTGTTCCGCGGTCTCGGGCGAGGTGCCCACTTTATCTTCGATCAGCGAGCTGACTTTGTCCACGAATTTTTCCCGGTCGCTGGCCGCGGCGGCGATGGCGGCGCGCAGCAGCAGGTTCATCGTACTGTTCATAGTTAACTTTCTGTTAAGATTTCACAAACTTATGCGTATTTCGATAATTATACGTTAAACTTGTAGTAATAAAAATAATATGAGCCGGAAACGGGCAAGCATGCTTGCCGGATCGTGGCGCGGATTTGTTTATGCAAATATCGGACAAAACTATGAATTACCGGGTGCTGATTGTGGATGACGAGGCGGACATCCTCGAATTTATCCGTTACAACCTGAAAAAGGAGGGTTACGAAGTCTTCACGGCGGCCGATGGCATGGAGGCCATGAAAGTAGCGGCCGAGGTCTCGCCGCACCTGGTGCTGCTCGACGTGATGATGCCGAATATGGACGGGATGGAAACCTGCCGCCGGCTGCGCAGGATGCCGCAGACCGAGGATGCCGTGATCGCGTTCCTCACGGCTCGTTCGGAGGATTACTCGCAGGTGGCCGGGTTCGATGCCGGGGCCGACGATTATATCGCCAAGCCGGTGCGCCCGAATGTGCTGGTGAGTCGCATACGTGCGCTGCTCAAGCGGGTGGACGGCGACGCCTTGGGTGTTCCGGATGCTCCTGCCGGGCCGGATAACCGTTCGCTGATTATCGACCGGGAGCGGTATCTCGTAGTCAAAAACGGCGAGGAGATCGTGCTGCCGCGCAAGATGTTCGAACTGCTGGCGTTGCTCTATTCCAAGCCGCAGAAGGTCTTCCTTCGGGACGAGATATTCACGGCGGTGTGGGGCGACGACGTGGTGGTCGGGGAGCGTACCATCGACGTGCATATCCGCAAACTGCGCGAGAAGATCGGCGCCGACTATATCGTAACCGTCAAAGGGGTGGGGTACAAATACCGGGACGCGCACGAAGCCTAAAACGGCATTTCTTTTGCTGAAGAAGATACCCGGACGGAAAAATCGCTAACTTAGCGTTATGGACCTATGGAGTATCGTCATATATTCGCTGCTGGTATTCTATTTCCTGGTGGTGATCGCCACGGTTTTCACCGTGCTTCACGAGCGGCGCGACCCGGTCAGGGCTTTGTCGTGGATAGCGGTCATCGTCCTGCTGCCTTTTATCGGCATCGGGCTTTTCATCTTCTTCGGGCAGGACTACCGCAAACAGAAAATTTTCAACCGCAAGGAGATCAAGGATCTCAAACAGTTCGAACACCTCAGTTACAAACAACTGCGGGAGATCGACAGCTTTGCCAATCCCGAAGTGGCTTCGAACCGGGAGATCATCACCCTGCTGCTGAACAACAATAAGTCCCTGCTGACCACCAACAACCGACTGGAGGTGTTGAACGACGGCCGGCAGACCTTCTCGTCGCTGATCGACGCCCTGAAAAGGGCGGAATCTTTTATCCATCTGGAGTACTATATCTTCGAGAACGACGCCCTGGGCGGCGAGATCGCGGACATCCTGAAAGCTAAGGCGCAGGCCGGGGTCGAGGTGCGTTTCATATACGACGACGTGGGGAGCTGGAACCTCAAGCGGAGCTTTATCCGGTCGCTGCGCGAGGCGGGGGTGCAGGTGCACTGTTTCATGCCGGTCGTCTTTCCGTGGCTGACCAGCAAGATCAACTACCGGAACCATCGCAAGATCGCGGTGATCGACGGGAAAGTGGGGTTTACGGGCGGGCTGAATATCGCCGACCGCTACCTGCACGGAACCAAGCACGGCCCTTGGCGCGACACGCACCTCAAGATCGAAGGCACGGCGGTGCACATGCTCCAGCTGACGTTCCTGACGGACTGGTATTTCGCCACCGGAATCCAGTTGCGGGACAAGGAGAAATACCTGGCGTTGCATGACGATTACATGGGGGATACGGCGGTGCAGATCGCTACGTCGGGGCCGGACTCGGACTGGGCCACGATCATGCAGGCTTACTTCGCGGCGATCAACAAGGCAACGGACCATATCTATATCTCAACGCCGTACTTTACGCCGGGCGAGTCGCTGCTGACGGCGCTGAAAGTGGCTTCCCTGAGCGGGATCGACGTGCGGATCATGCTGCCTTCGCGCTCGGACAGCAAGATCGTCTACTGGGCTTCGCGCTCGTACGTCGCGGAGCTTCTCGAAGCCCGGATCAAAGTCTATCTCTACAACGAGGGGTTCAACCACAGCAAGATCATGACCATCGACAACCATTTCAGCTCGATCGGTACGGCGAACATGGACAACCGGAGTTTTGAGGACAATTTCGAGGTGACGGCTATGATCTACGACCGCGGGATCACGGACCAGATCGAACGGCGGTTCCTGGAGGATCTGGAGGGGTGCACCAAACTGACCCGGAAACGGTGGGCTACGCGCTCGCGCACGGATATGTTCAAGGAGTCGGTGGCGAGGCTGTTCAGCCCGTTGCTCTAACCGAAAAATGGAGTATCTTTGTAACTTATATTAAAATACTTTCGGATGAAAAAAATTCTCCTCGCAGCGTGCATCATATTAGGCGGATTCTCCGGTGTCCGGGCACAATCTTTGTTTCAGTTCGGGGTCAAGGGCGGCCTGCTGGTCAATAGCTCGGACCTGAAATACACCTTCTCGGGCAACCGGGACCGGTATGATAAAAGCAGCACCAAACCGGGTTTCGAGCTCGGCTTCCAGGCGCGGCTGCGCCTGCCCCTGGGTTTCCTGCTCCAGCCGGAGATCGTGTACAGCCGCACGAACGGTACGTTCCCGATCGACGAGACCAACGGCGGGGGCGGCCAGTATGGCGACAAGCTGAAGATCCGCTCCAACTGGATCGAGGTGCCGGTGCTGGTGGGGTGGAAATTCTCGATCGTGCGCCTGATGCTGGGGCCGTCGTTCCGTTTTCCGATGGACGAGGTGATGAATGCGGGGGTGAAAGAGGCCAAAGTGGCGCCGAGGCTCCAGAGTTTCGTGATGGGTTACCAGGCGGGCATCGGGATCGACCTGGGCCGGCTGACCGTTGATGCACGGTACTGCGGCAACTTCACCAATATCACGGACAAAGGAGTTACGGACATCTATACGCCCAACCTGAAGGTCAACGAGCGCAAGGTGGCTATTTCGATAGGCTATATGATTCTCAAATAATATTATCTGCTTGAACTGAACTATGAGTGAAATGATCATCGACCTCGGCGGGGTCATAGACCCGGTGGATTTCTACGGGCCGGCCAACGCCAACTTCAACTACCTGACGGGGAAATTCCCGCAACTGAAGATCGTGGCGCGCGGAGGAACGATGAAACTTTTAGGTTCGGAAGAGCAAATCGCCCGTTTCGAGGATCGGTTCGCGCAGTTGATACGTTATTACCAACGCTACGGGCATATTTCGCCGCAGGTACTGGACCAGGTTTTCGACACGCCGGTTCATGCGCGGCCCGCTTCCGTCCCTGCCGGGGTGAACGGTGCGAGCGGGAATGGCGGCGACGGTTCGGTGGCCGACGATGTCATCGTGTACGGGAATAACGGAAATATCGTCCGGGCCCGGACGGCGAACCAGCGGAAGCTGGTCGAGCTGTACGACAAGAACGACCTGTTGTTCGCCGTCGGGCCGGCGGGGAGTGGAAAGACCTATACCGCGATAGCACTGGCGGTGCGTGCTTTGAAGAATAAGGAGGTGAAGCGGATCATCCTGACCCGTCCGGCGGTGGAGGCCGGGGAGAAGCTGGGGTTCCTGCCGGGGGATATGAAGGAGAAGCTCGACCCGTATTTGCAGCCTTTGTACGATGCGCTGAATGACATGATCCCGCCGAAGAAATTGCAGGATTACATGGAGGAGGGGATCGTGCAGATCGCGCCGTTGGCCTACATGCGCGGGCGGACGCTGGATAATGCGTTCGTTATTCTGGACGAGGCACAGAATACGATCCTGTCACAGATCAAGATGTTCCTTACGCGCATGGGGCGGAATGCCAAGTTTATCGTAACGGGCGACGTGACGCAGGTCGATTTGCCGAACCGCATGGATTCGGGCCTGATGCCGGCGATCGAGATGCTGCGCAAGATCAAGGGGATCGCGGTGGTGGAGTTCGACAAAAAGGATATTGTACGGCACGAGCTGGTGGGGCGTATCGTGCAGGCGTTCGAGAAGCATTCAACTCACTGAAAATTTACATAAATTACATTCGAAAAATCATGGCGAAAGCATTGGTAAAGACCGACATGCACTTCGACGGTCAGAAGTCTTTGTACGAAGGCAAGGTACGCGATGTCTATAACATCGACGACAAGTATCTGGTGATGGTGGTGACCGACCGTATCTCGGCCTTCGACGTGGTGTTGCCCAAAGGGATACCGTTCAAAGGGCAGGTGCTGAACCAGATCGCTGCCAAGGCGCTGGATGCCACGACGGATATTTGCCCCAACTGGAAGATCGCTTCGCCGGACCCGATGGTGACGGTGGGGTACAAGTGCGAGCCGTTTGCCGTGGAGATGATCGTGCGCGGTTACCTGACGGGTAGTTCGTGGCGCGACTACAAGGCCGGGGCACGTTCGATCTGCGGAGTGCCGCTGCCGGACGGGATGCGCGAGCACCAGAAGTTCGAGAAACCGATCATCACGCCGACTACCAAGGCGGAATTGGGGCTGCACGACGAGAATATCTCGAAAGAGGAGATCATCAAGCAGGGGTTGGTTTCCACCGAGGATTATGCGGTGCTGGAAAAGTATGCCATGCAACTGTTTGAGCGGGGAACCGATATTGCGGCCAAGCACGGGCTGATCCTGGTGGATACCAAATATGAATTCGGCAAAAAAGACGGCGAGATCTACCTGATCGATGAGGTACATACGCCGGACAGTTCTCGTTATTTCTATGCGGACGGCTATCAGGAACGTTTCGACAAGGGCGAGCAGCAGCGGCAACTTTCCAAAGAGTTTGTGCGCGAATGGCTGATGGATCATAATTTTCAGGGGCGCAAGGGCGATGTGATGCCGGAGCTGACGGACGAGTTCGTGAACAGCGTGAGTGAGCGCTATATCGAACTGTATGAGCATATCACGGGCGAAAAATTCGACCGGGGGTCGGATACGGCGACCGAAGCGGCGATTCAGGATCGCATCGAGAATAATGTGAAGAATATGCTGGCGCGGCTGAAATAGCTTTTGCCGGTCATGATGCAAAAACGGCTCTCCGCAACGCGGAGAGCCGTTTTTCTGTTTGCACAGAACCGCAGTCTACCGTTTGTTCAACGGTTTGTACTCCGTGGCGGAAGCCACATTCTTGTAGGCCGGGCGGATGATCCGCCGGCTGTCGAAATTCAGCTCCTCGATCCGGTGGGCCACCCAGCCTGCGATGCGCGACATGGCGAACAGCGGGGTATATACCTCGCGCGGCAGCCCGATCATATCGTACACGAAGCCGGAGTAGAAATCCACGTTGGCGCAAACCCGCTTGTTGACCGAGTTGCCCTTGAACTCCATAAAGCTCTCGACCCCGATGCGTTCCACCGTTTCGAGGAAGTCGAACTCTTTCTCGCGCCCCTTTTCCTTGGCCAGCGACCGCGCCATCTCCTTGAGAAGCAGCGCGCGCGGGTCTGAAATCGTGTAAACGGCATGCCCGATCCCGTAGATCAGCCCCTTTTTGTCGTACACCTCTTTGCGGAGCATTCGCATCAAGTATTCTTTGACCTCTTTCTCGTCCGACCAGTCCGAGATCGCTTCGCGCAGGTGGGTGAACATATCGATCACCTGCAAGTTGGCGCCCCCGTGCAACGGCCCTTTAAGCGAGCCGATGGCCGCGGCGATGGAGGAGTAGGTGTCGGTTCCCGATGAGCTGGTCACACGCGTGGTGAAGGTCGAGTTGTTCCCCCCGCCGTGCTCGGCGTGGAGGATCAGGCAGAGATCCAACACTTTGACATCCAACGGCGTGTACCCTTTCGAGCCTTTCATCATATAGATGAAATTCTCGGCCAGCGAGAAGTTGGGCTTCGGGATGCGGATGTGTAGCGAACCGCCGTTCTTGTTGTGGTTCATGGTGTGGTAGGCGTACGCGATGATCGACGGGAATTTGGCGATCAGGTCCACCGACTGGCGGATCAGGTTATCGCGCGAGGTGTCGTCCGCGTTCTCGTCGAAAGCATAGAGCACCAGCACCGACCGCGCCAGGATGTTCATAATGTCGTTCCCGTAGAGCTGCAGGATGTTCATCTTGGTGGCGTGTCGCAGTACCATTTGCTCGTTCAGCAGGTTGGCGAAGGTTTCCAGTTCCTCCCGGTCGGGCAGGTAGCCCGAGAGCAGCAGGAAAGCCGTCTCCTCGTATCCCAGCCGGCTCTCGGCCTGCACGCCGTGCACCAGGTCCGAAACCTCGATGCCGCGGTAGAGCAGTTTCCCCGGTATGGCCTTGAGCCCCCCCCCCGTCCGGCAGGCGTTCGTAACCGACCACGTCCCCGATGTTGGTCAGCCCCACCAGCACCCCGGAGTGGTCTTCGTTCCGCAGGCCGCGTTTCACGCCGAAGCATTTGAACAGTTCGTTTTCGATCCGCGCTGTCTCTTTGACGGTCTCCGACAGTTTGTATATCAGATAGTCTTTATTCATATCCATCAGTTATTGATTTTTGAGATAAGCAGGTCGGCGAATTCGCCGGTCGAGAGTTTCGTGCCGTTTTCCATAAAACGGACCAGGTCATAAGTCGCTTTTCCTTCGGTAAATGCGCTTTCCATCGCTTTGACAATGGCTTCGCCCGCTTCGTGCCAACCCATATATTGGAGCATCATGACCCCCGACAGCAGGAGCGAACACGGGTTGGCTTTGTTTTTCCCGGCATGGATCGGCGCCGTGCCGTGCGTGGCCTCGAAAATGGCGTGCCCGGTTACATAGTTGATGTTGGCGCCCGGCGCGATCCCGATGCCGCCCACCATGGCCGCCAGCTGATCCGAGATGTAATCCCCGTTCAGGTTCGGCGTGGCGATGACCGAAAATTCGCGCGGCTTAAGCAGCGTCCATTGCAGGAAAGCGTCGGCAATGGCATCCTTTACGATGACTTTGCCCGCTTTGGTCGCAGCCTCCTGCGCCGCATTGGCAGCCTCCTCGCCCTCCGCTTTTTTGATCCGCTCCCATTCGGCCCAGGTAAAGGTCTTGTCGCCGAATTCGCGTTCCGCCAGCTCGTAGCCCCAGTTCTTGAATGAGCCTTCGGTGAATTTCATAATATTCCCTTTGTGCACCAGCGTGACCGAAGGCAGCTTATGATCGACCGCATACCGGATAGCCGCCCGCACCAGCCGTTCCGTCCCCTCTTTCGAGATCGGTTTGATGCCGAACGACGAGGTTTCCGGGAACCGGATCTTCTTCACGCCCATTTCGTTCACGAGGAAATCCAATACTTTTTTGGCCTCCGGTGTTCCGGTTTGCCATTCGATCCCGGCGTAAATGTCCTCCGTATTTTCGCGGAAAATGACCATATCCACGTCCTGCGGCCGTTTAACAGGCGTCACTACCCCCTGAAAATAGCGGGTAGGGCGCTGGCACACATACAAGTCCAGCTCCTGCCGCAGCGCCACATTGAGCGACCGTATGCCGCCGCCGATCGGCGTGGTCAGCGGCCCTTTGATCCCCACCAGGTATTCGCGGAAAGCCTCCAGGGTCTCCTCGGGCAGCCAGCTGCCCGTTCGGTTGAAAGCCTTTTCGCCGGCCAGCACCTCTTTCCACTCGATTTTACGTTTGCCCCCGTAGCACTTGGCTACCGCCGCATCCATGATGCGCTGCGCCGCCGGCCAGATGTCCACCCCGATGCCGTCCCCTTCGATGAACGGGATGACCGGGCTGTCCGGCACCTGCAAGGCGCCGTTCGTGATCGTGATCTTTTCCATGTTATTTCGTTTTTTTACTGATCAGATTCAGTGCGCTGCCCGCTTTGAACCACTCGATCTGCAACGCGTTGTAGGTGTGGTTGGCCGTTATGGTGTCTGAAGTCCCGTCGGCATGGTTTAAAACTACTGTGAGCGGGACGTTCGGAGCGAAATCTTTCAATCCCCGAACCGAAACGGTGTCGTCTTCGCGCACCTTGTTCCAGTCCTCCTTGTCGGCGAAAGTCAGGGCCAGCATCCCCTGTTTCTTGAGGTTGGTCTCGTGGATGCGGGCGAACGACTGCGCCAGCACAACCTTGACATTCAGGAACCGCGGTTCCATCGCCGCATGCTCGCGCGATGAGCCTTCCCCGTAGTTCTCCTGCGCCACCACGATGCTTCCCAACCCTTGCGCTTTATAGGCTTTCGCCACCTCGGAAACCTTGCCATATCCACCCGTGAGCGGATTCAGTACATTATTTATCGCCTCGCCGTTGGGAGTCGCGAAAGCGTTGGTCGCCCCCATCAGGAGGTTGTCCGAGATGTTTTCCAGGTGCCCCCGGAACCGCAGCCACGGCCCCGCCGCCGAAATATGATCCGTCGTACACTTCCCCTGCGTTTTGATCAACAGGCGCAGCCCCTCGTAATCCGTTCCATCCCATGCTGCGAACGGTTCCAACCGCTGCAACCGCTGCGAATCGGGTGCGATGGCAACGGTCACCGACGAGCCGTCCGAGGCCGGAGCCTGATAGCCCGGGTCGTCCACGGCGAACCCTTTGACCGGCAGTTCATCTCCCTGCGGCGCATCCAGTTTCACCGTTTCGCCCCGTTCGTTGGTCAGCGTATCGGTCAGCGGATTGAACGTAATGCGTCCCGCGATGGTCAGGGCCGTAGTCAGTTCCGGCGACGCCACGAAAGCGTGCGTGGCCGGATTCCCGTCGTTGCGGGCCGCGAAGTTGCGGTTGAAACTGGTCACGATCGAGTTCGCCCGTTTCGGGTCGTCGGTGTGGCGTTTCCATTGGCCGATGCACGCCCCGCAGGCATTGGCCATCACCACCCCGCCGATGGATTCCAGTTCGCCGAGCAGGCCGTCCCTCGCCGCCGTGTAGCGGACTTGTTCCGAACCCGGCGTGATGATATACCCGGCCTGCACCTTGAGTCCCTTTTCGGCCGCCTGCCGGGCGACGGAAGCGGCGCGGGCCAGATCTTCGTACGAAGAGTTGGTGCAGGAGCCGATCAGCCCCACTTCCATTCGTTCCGGATAGCCTTTCTCGCGGGCGATCCGCACGAATTCCGAAATAGGCGCCGCGGCGTCCGGCGTGAACGGGCCGTTGATATAGGGCTCCAACGCGAACAGGTCGATCTCGATCAAGCGGTCGTAATATCGCTCAGGCTGTTCCAGCACTCCCGCATCCGCCGTCAGGCATTCGGCGGCGATCCCGTCCGCCAGCGCGGCGACCTCCTCCCGCCCGGTGGCCCGCAGGTAACCGGCGATCTTCGCGTCGTAGGGGAACAGGGAAGTAGTGGCCCCCACTTCGGCTCCCATATTGCAGATGGTCGCTTTCCCGGTCGCGGAAAGGGTCTCCGTCCCCTCGCCGAAATATTCGATGATGGCGTTGGTACCGCCTTTGACGGTCAGTATGCCCGCCAGTTTGAGGATGACATCTTTCGGCGAGGCCCAGCCGCTGAGCCGGCCCGTAAGCTTGACGCCGATCAGTTTCGGCATCTTCAGTTCCCACGGCATTCCCGACATCACGTCCGCGGCATCTGCCCCGCCGACCCCTACCGCGATCATCCCCAGGCCGCCCGCATTCGGCGTGTGCGAGTCGGTGCCGATCATCATGCCGCCCGGAAAAGCGTAGTTTTCCAGAACCACCTGGTGAATGATCCCTGCGCCCGGCTTCCAGAAACCGATACCGTATTTGTTGGACACCGAGGCCAAAAAGTCGTAGACTTCCCGATTGGTATTCCGGGCCACCGGCAGATCCGTTCCCGCACCACTGTCCGCCAGGATCAGGTGGTCGCAGTGAACGGTCGAAGGCACTGCCACCCGGCTGCGTCCCGCGTTCATGAACTGGAGCAGGGCCATCTGCGCCGTGGCGTCCTGCATAGCGACCCGGTCGGGGGCGAAATTGACATAATCCTCGCCGCGCCGGAAAACCGGCCGTTGGCCTCTATCGTGTAAATGCGTGAGCAGAATCTTTTCGGCCAATGTCAAAGGCCGTCCCGTTGCTTTGCGGATTTCCGCCACTGCCTGCGGCATGCCGGCGTATCGCTGCCGGATCATCTCGATGTCGAATACCATTATCTTTTTGAAAAATTTTTCGTAACTCTGAGTGCAGTGCGCAATATACGAAAAACGGCGGGATTATCCCGCCGTTGTGTTAAATTTCAAACAAAATAACAGTATTCTGTTCCTAATGTTTATTCCAGTATGAAACGGACGGTCACGCTCTGGTTCACGCGCACGTCGTTGAATTTGAGTTCGGGCATCTCGGCGTCCTGCATGGCGTTGCCCGATTTCGCTGCGGCGTAACTACGCAGCATAATTGCCTCAGGGGCTGACGAGTAGGACTGGATCATAATGGCTTTGCCGATGGTTTGGCCCAGCGCCCCGGCCAGTTCGCCGGCCGTTTGCTGCGCATTTTTCATGGCTTTCACCCGCACCATGGCCTGCAATTCTTTCAGGTCGGTGCGCGTGCTCTGGGTCAGCGACGCATTGGCGATACCGTTGGTTTGCAGTTCGTTGAACACGGTTTCGACCATCTGCGGGTCGGTCAGCGTCAGCAGGTAGTTCTTGTACTGGTAGATGTCCTTGCGTTTGCCGTCCGCGCTGGACTGCCCGGTGATGACGAGCTGCGTCTTGATGTCCACGCCCGACGCATCGAGGGCCCGGGCCAGCGACCGCTCCAGTTCGGCGATGGACGTCTTGCCCTTGCTCGGAGCCTCGGAAATGGTGATGGAGATGCGGAATTTATTCGGAACAACCAACGTGTCCGCCGAACTGTTGATCTCCACGTAGTTCCGGTTCATCTTCATGTCCGGGCTTTGTGCCATCGCCGCGCCCGTGAAAAGGAGCGCCGAAGCGATAAAAAGGATTTTCTTCATGGTCTGTTATCCGATTAAGTATTTATGATAAGGCAATTTCTGCAACAACCATACCACTCCGGCCGACACGCCGAACGCCAGCACGGCGATGACCGGTATCTGAAGGTAGGCAGGAAGGGGTATGAAGTTGTAAACGAAATCGTAGCCCAGCTGGACGATAAAGAAATGGCAGAGGTAGATGCCGAAAGTCAGCATCGCGACTTTGTTCAGCCGTGCGACGGTTTTGTCGTTCGTCACGCGGATCGTCTGCAAGGCCGTGAAAACGCCGTAGGTCATCAGGAATACGCTGAAACCGGTGAAAAACCACGGAATCTCCAGGTAGGCGTAATCGGTCGGGTAGTATTTCTGGGTCATCACGAAGCCGCCGAAAGTCAGGGCGTAGCCGAGCACGAAGAGCGCCGCCGAGCGGAAGATGACCTGTTTTTTAGGCCGCCCGGAGGGGTATTTGTTCAGGTAATACGCCAGTACGATATAGCCAAGGAATCCGCTGACGTAGTAGAAAGTCCCGAACGGATTCCACGCGCATTCGCCGAAGATGCCGAGGTCGCCGTAATTGCCCACGTACCCGCAAAAAGGGGCCAGCAGCCGGATGTAGGGAATGAAAAGCGTGAAACCCCAGATATACAGGAACCGTTTGAGGTCTTTGCGTGAAGCCTGCGCCACCCACGGCGAAACGATCGGGATGATCAGGTAAAGCCCCACCAACATATAGAGATACCACAGCGGTGTGGTGGCATAGTTGAAATTGAGCGGGAAAGAGGCTATATTGTACAGCGCGTTCGCCCCTTCGGCATGGCCGTAGGCCAGATAGAGCAGCGGCGTGACGACGCTCCACAGGATCAGCGGCCAGATGATCCTGCCGAGCCTGCGCCGGTAGAACGGCCCCATTTCCAGTTTCGCGGGAAGCAGCAGAACGCCGGTGATCATCACGAAAAGCGGGACGCAGGCGCGGGTCATGCTGCCCCAGAAAGCGCCGGAGAGGAATTCGGTACGGTCGTCGTCGAACCGGGCTACGAAAAAGTCGCAACTGTGGGCGAAGACGACCAGAAAACAGGCGACGATGCGCAGCACGTCGAGCCACGGAATGCGGCGGGAGGGGCTTTGGGTCATTCGAAAAGAGAGTTTAGTCCGGACTGTCCGGTCGGTTAGGTTAACAAAGATAAAATTTTCCGGGGAAAAGTTTGCAGGTTCGAAGGATTATCCTACATTTGCAGTGTGTTAATATTGTAATACACATAGAAACTTTGCCGCGAACGGGCAAAGGGAATCGGGAGTTAACTAACACTATTTATAATATGATAACATTTAAGCATGTGTCGTTCGGCTACCGGGGAGGCAGGCTGTTCGACGATCTGGACCTCGACCTCAGGCGGGGATCCATATATGGCCTGCTGGGCAAGAACGGGGCGGGGAAAACCACGCTGCTGAAGCTGATGGCGGGCCTTTTGTTCCCGAAAACGGGCGAGATCGCCGTGTTGAACCGGATTCCCCGAAAACGGGAGCCGGGGTTCCTGAGTCAGGTGTTCGTCCTTCCGGAAGAGTTCGACTTGCCGCGCATGAACATGGATGAATATGCCCGCGTGTACGGCGGGTTTTACCCGAATTTTTCGCGCGAACAGCTCACGAACCTGATGCGGGAACTGGAGGTGCCGGAAGCGCAGAAGTTCCACCAGATGTCGTTCGGGCAGAAAAAGAAGGCCTATATCGCCTTCGCCATCGCCTGCAATACGCCGCTGCTGATTATGGACGAGCCGACCAACGGGCTGGACATTCCGTCCAAAAGCTCGTTCCGGCGGGTTATCGCGTCGGTGGCGAATGAGGAACGGACGATCATCGTTTCGACGCATCAGGTCAGGGACCTGGACCAGCTGATCGACTCGGTGGTGGTGCTGGACGGCAGCGAGATCCTGCTGAATGCCACCACGGCGGAGATTACGGACAAACTGCAATTCGTTCATCTGGAGGAGGACGATCCGGCGCTGTATGCCGAACAGACCATCCACGGCCGCTGGGGCGTGCAGGTCAACGATTCGGGTGCGGAGTCGCCGCTCGACATGGAATTGCTTTTCAACGCCGCGGTGGCCAACCGCCAGGCGATCAAACAACTTTTTAACCGGTAAACGATTATGAAAGATACATTTTCCTGGAAACGTTTCGGTCTTCTCGCACGGGCCGAACTGGCCGGCGAACGCCGCAGCCTGCTGCTCAAACTGGGCGGTTTCGTGGTGTTCTGCATGGTGATCTACATGTTATGGAATATCAAAGTGATTTTCGCCGGAGGGACGGTGGATGCCGGTGGCGGTGTGGGATATGTGCTGCCCCGGTTCTTCGTGGCGATGGCGATGGGCTTTATCGTCTATTTCAACCTGTCGGGCAGTTTCAAACGCTATTTTTCAAAAGGAGGCGCATCGTCGGCTTTTATGCTGCCGGCGGCCAAAAGCGAAAAATTCCTTTACGCATCGCTGCTGAACCTGATCGCGGTGCCGGTCATGCTGATCGTTATCGCACTGCTGAACGACGCGCTGTGGGCGAAATTACTGGGTTTCGACAATATTTGCAGCGTCATGGGCGAGTGGTGGAGCAGAAGCATTGTCCGGGTAAACGAACCGATGACGGGGTTGTTTTTAACAGCGAACATTGTGAGCACTTTTTCCGGAATGGCGTTCTTCCTGGCCGGGGCTGTCGTCTTCCGCCGCCATCAGTTCCTGCTGACGCTGCTGGCGAATTTCGTGTTGTCGATCCCGGTGTTCGTTTATATGCAAGTATCGGTCACGACCAATCCGGAGTCCGCAATCCACCTGTTGTTCTGGATGGCAGGCCGTACAGGAAGCTGGGTGATCCTCGGTGCCGGGGTGGTCTTCACGCTCATTTGGATGTATATCGCGTGGCGGCGTTTTTCCACTCTGCAAATAACAAGATAAGATCATGGATTTCAAATCTGAAAAACCTATATACCAGCAGATTGTCGATTTCGTATGCGACAATATCGCCGGCGGACGGTGGCCGGAGGAGGAGCGTATCCCCTCGGTGAGGGATCTGGCTGCACAGTTGCAGGTGAATCCGAATACGGCGATGCGGGCCTATGAACGGTTGCAAATGGCCGAGATCATCACCAACAGCCGGGGCATCGGCTATTTTGTGGCCAAAGGGGCGAAACAGCGGGTGATCGGCCTGAAACGGACCGAATTTTTCGAAGTGACGCTGCCGGAAGTGTTCGACACCATGGAGACGCTGGAGGTCTCGATGGACGAGGTGGCCGACCGTTACGCCAAACGGTAAGAAAGTAGCCATGTTAAGCGAACGGATCGGGTCGATCCGGGTTCGCGTTGCCTGTAATGAAGGGGGCCGTAGGAATACGGCCCTCTTCTCGTTTATCGTAGCTTGTTGCGGTTGAAATAGGGGCCGGCCCACAGGAAAAAGAGGGTCAGGCCGATGCAAAGCAAGACAGTACCCAGCAGGAAAGCCGAAGAATAGGAGGTATGCTGGGCGATGATGCCGCCGAGCAGCACCCCGGAGCCTACGCCGAAATCCCAAGAGGTCAGGTAGGTGGCATTGGCCGTTCCCCGCTGGTTGTGGTTGGCCAGGTTGATGAACATGGTCTGCAAAGTGGGGCAGAGCAGTCCGTATCCCACCCCGATCGCCACGCCACAGCCGTAGAACGAGAGCGGATGTTTGAGTAGGACGAAGCAGAGGAATCCCGCTATCAGGACGGAGATCCCCACCTTGCTGACCAGCGTCAGGTACCCCCGGTTGATAAGCCGACCGGAGATAAGCCGCGACACGACCAATCCCCCGGAAAGGCAGACGAAAAACATGCCGGTTCCGCCGGTCAGCCCGATCTCCTCTTTCCCGTAAACGGCTACATAGGTGCTCAGTATCCCGTAGGCGAACGACAGGAAGATGGTTGTGATCGCACCCGGAACTCCTTTTACCAGCAGGAACCGGTCCAGCGATAAGGTCTGTTTGGCCCCTACCGCCTCGGTTTTTGTTCCCTTGATCAGCGAGGCCACGAAGAGCCCCAGCAGTCCGACGCACAACGCCGTGGCGAATATCCAGTTGTAATTCGGCGTGGCATCGTGGATCATCAGGGCGACCATCGGCCCGATGGCCATGGCCAGGTTGGTCGAAACGCCGAAGTAGCCGATCCCTTCGCCCCGCCGGGCCGCCGGCATAATGTCGATGGCGACGGTATTGACCGATACGGTCACCATCCCGAAAGCCATGCCGTGCGTGGCGCGCAGTATGGCGAACACGGCCAAAGCCCCGGCCAGCATATAGCCGCCGAAATAGGAAATGAAAAAGGTGTAGCAGATCAGCAGCAGCGGCTGACGCGGGAAACTGTCGACCATAAATCCGGCGACAGGGCGGAAAAGCAGGGCCATAATGGTGTACGACGAGAGGATAAGACCGGCCGTGGATTTAGTGACGGCGAACTGTTCGGCCAGGTACATGGGGAGTATCGGCAGGAGCATATAGAATGCGAAGAACATCAGGAAGTTGGCGCCACACGCAGCAAA
This sequence comes from Rikenellaceae bacterium, assembly GCA_020859745.1. Lineage (GTDB taxonomy): Bacteria > Bacteroidota > Bacteroidia > Bacteroidales > Rikenellaceae > Rikenella. The sequence continues at coordinate 2,969 of JAJBVQ010000054.1, read as the reverse complement.
GAAGCTTCCGGTCCATAATCTCTCTTTCACCATCGGCGGTTCGGTTTTATCGCCTGTAAAGTTAACGAAAATTTATCCCGGATAGTCAAAAAAAGCCCTGTCTTTCGCGGACAGGGCTAGGGATACTATTCTTCGTTATATATACTCACTGAGACGGGTTCCCGATTGGTCACGCTGCCTTCCGGCGTGGCGTAGAACAGGTCGGGATGTTCTTCAAGCAGTTTAGCCGCCGCGGTAATACCCTTTTTGCGCTCGGATTTACTGATGCGCACGGTAACACGGCGTCCGTTTATGCTGTCGAAACTGCCGGAGGTGCCGATAAACGATTCCTGCGGCATCCGGAGCTCCCCGTTTTGGATGGCGATCTGTCCGCTGAGTTTGACTCCGGACTGGTTTTCCTGGGGGGCGGTCGTGATGAGAATCACCCCGTTACGGCCCTGTTCGCCGTAGGTTTTCGTAGCCGACTCTCCTTTCAATACGGTGATTTGCCGGTAAGATTTCGGCTTTATATCGTCGAACGACTTGGCACCTTTGACGATTATACCATCCACCACGAAAAGCGGGTGCGAATCGGCATCGTTCGCTTTTGAAGTCGTATCCCGCCGTACATCGAGGTCGATCATGTTCAGGTTTTTGTCCGGTGCTTTCGCAACAGGTTCGACCCGAAGATCAAGCGTGTCCGGTATCCGCTCGACTTGAAGATCGATTCGTTTCAGCGTATCGACTAAAGTTGCCGGAACAGCAGGCTGAGAGTGGGGTGTCACCGGTTCTGCCGCCTGGGTCGTGAGCGAGAATGCGCCCAAAAGCAATCCCGTCAGCGGCACCAGTGCGGCCAGCCGGAGGTACCCGCCGGCACCGGCGCTGCGTGTGGCCTGTGCGATCATTTTAAGCCGTTTCTTCGTGAGGGCATAGCATAAGCCGTTCGCAGTGCCGGGATAGATGCCCGCTTCAGTGCCGATCAGCAGCTCCACATACGGAACGACCGGGTTTCCCTGCCGGATTACATCCCGGTCAGCCTGGAATTCGTGTACTTCGCGCAACAGCCTGAACGTATGCCACACCAGAGGGTTAAACCACAGGAGCGTACGCCACAGGCTCATCCACAGCAAATCCAGCGAATGCTTGTGACCGATATGGCTCCGTTCGTGGGCCAGTATCTGGCCGAGCATTGGGGAACCCTTGAATTTATCGTTCACGAAGATGCGTCCGAATGCGGAATATGCCCCCGCAACGGTTTGTGAAAAAATAACTTCACCGCGCATGGTGCGGTTAAGTTGGCGACGGGTGCGGAGCAGCCCGATAATCGTTAGGGTTGCAGATACCAGCGTCCCAAAACAATAGAGCAGGCCCAAAATCCACGGTGTCCAGTCGGTTTCCGGTGCGGCTGCGGCGGTCAGCGGCAGATCGAGACGAGGTAACGTTCCGATCATCACCGGCGTGGCCGCAATCTCCGGTGCGGGCAGCAGCGGAATCCGCAGCAGAGGCAGTAACAGGCCTGCCGGAACGAGCGCAAGCAGGTAGATGCGTGCGGCCGCCAGTTGAGTGCGCCGGTGCAGGACGGCAATGTAGAAAAGCCACAGGGCGGCGATGCAGAGCTGCGTATCGATCAGGTATCCTTGCGAGAACATGGTTTTCCGGATTTTGTTTGGACTGTGAAGGCTCGGTTATTTTTCCGTCTCTTCGGCGATCTGGCGTGCCACACGCTTCAGTTCCTCATATTGCTCGACGGTGAGCGAGCCGCTTTCGGCCAGGAAAGAGAGCACCTGTCCCGGCGAATCGTTGAAAAAGTTGCTCACCACGCGTTTCATGAACCGCGAACGGTACTCCTCTTTGCTGACGGCGGGGTAGTAGCGGTGGCTTTTTCCCACCGCATGATGGGCGACGAACCCTTTGGATTCCAGCGTGCGGATCACGGTCGAGATGGTCGTATAGGCAGGCCTCGGCTCGGCGAACTCCTCGACCACCTCCCCGAGGAATGCCTCTCCCAGCCGCCAGATATGCTGCATGACCTCCAGTTCGGCGCGGGTCAGCTCGGCGGGTTGTTTCTTCTGTTTCATGATAGGCTAAGGTATATGTTCTTTCGTATGGGCAAATATAAACTTTTATTCCGAAACTACAACTATAATTATAGTCTTTTTTATTGAAACTTACGGGTCCGGGTCTTGCGGTTTCGGTTTACTTGATTTCGGAGTAGCGGAGTACCCGTTCGTTGTTGAAACGCTGGAATTCCCTGAATTCGCCGGGTGTGAGCGGACGCGGGTAGCTCATGATCAGCAGCTTATGCGGTTCGGTCGTCGGGCGGAACGACGGGTGTACATGGTTGTATTCGTAGTTGGTCACCAGCCCGTTCCGCATATAGAACTGTTCGCGCCGCCGCGAAATATCGTCCACGGGCGGGTCGATCTCTAGCAGGACGAGCCGTTCGCCGCTGCCCAGCAGGTACTTCAGCGCCCGCGAACCGTAGCCGCCTCCGCGTATATCGGGCGAAATCGCGAAGTGCTCACCGAAACGGAAGGGTGTGCCGTCTTTCGCTTCCCAGTCCCACCACGACAGCAGCCCGACCAACCGGCCCTCGTCCGCAAGGAGGTTATAGTGGAACGCCGGGTCGTCCAGTGCTTTGATATGCTCGGCCAGCGGCCGCTGTTCGCAAAGCGGGAATCTCTGTTCGTAGATCTCCCAGGCCCGGGCCGAATAGGGGTGCGCGGTGTCTTGAATGCGGATCAGTTCCATAGGTATTTCTGTGAATGCTCGGGGATCAAAGATAGAAAATTCCGTCGTGCAGGTGCAACTGGACGAACAGGAGCATATAGATCACCGAGATGACCAGCGCGACCATGAACCAGTCTTTGACGGTGCGCGTATCTTTCTTCTCGACGAATCTCTCGCCCAGCCAGCCGCCGAAACCGCCGCCGACGGCCACGCATGCCCCCAGTTCCCAGTTGATATGTCCGAACCAGATGAAAATAAAG
>JAJBVQ010000089.1 GCA_020859745.1 Rikenellaceae bacterium | reverse complement strand
TGCCGGAAGGACACCGCTCCGGCCGACCTGCGCCGCGAAGCGGGCCGGATATACCTCGACTTCGAGACGACGGACGCTGCCCGCGTTAAAGCGAACGGCGACATCCGGTCGCTGCCCGAAGAGAAGGAGCTACGCACGCTCGATATCTTCATCTACGAAGAAGGCCCGTACGGCGCCGTCGATGACAACGCCGCTCCCGCTTATTACGAACACGCGGGGGTGGGGCCGGATACCGACGAGATCGCGTTGAAAACCCCGACGGCCTCTTTCCGTCCGAATGCGAATTACTGTGTCCATGTAATTGCCAATTGTGACGGAGAGAGCCATAAAGCGACCGTCGCCTTCTCCGATAAGACGACCCGGAAGGAGCTGCTGGCCGCGGCCGTCAACACGCCGGCCATTTTCTCCGGTAACAGATCCGGGTCGCGGGATGGCGCCCCGTTCGTGATGGAAGCCACGGTGCCGGGACAGAGGCTGAATACGGCTGACGGCCAGCCCGTGGTGGTCGAGGCCAAGTTACAGCGCGCAGCCGCCAAGGTGGTCGTGCGCGTGAAACTCGACGGCAAGGACGATGCAGACGGGAAGCGAGTGGACTATTACTGGGCATGGCAGTCGGGGTACCAGGGCAGCGTTTACAACGCCCCGACGAGCGTCAGGATCGTCGCCGGCAATGAATTTGCGAAAGGTTCCGACCAGCTCGATCTGGAAACGACCGGCATGATACCTTCGGAAGAGCCGGAGGGGTGGGATTCGGAAAAGCAGTATAGCGCCTCGCGCGAGCCTGTCGAATTCGTTTTCTATTGCTACCCGAACGACTGGACGCAGACCTACCTGCCCGAAGAGGAGACATTCCTCAACCTGCGTATCCCCGTGGTCGAGGCGACCGACGGCCTGGTGTCCGTGACGGACGGCCTCCCGGAGGTGAAATCCGATAACTACTACAAGTTGCAGTTGAACACCGAGAGCTACAAACTGGAGCGCAACCATGTCTATACCATCGACGCCACGCTCCGGACGCTGGGGGCGGAAGCCCCGGAAGACTCCGAACCGTTGGAGGCCGAATGGAGAGTGGCCGAATGGGTGGCGGTGGATGTCAGCGTGGAACAGGATAATATCCACTTCCTGGAGCTGGACCATGACCAGGAGGAGAAGATTATCGTGATGGCCAATGAATCCGACAATCAGCTGGTGCATTACACCTCGTCGCATCCCATCGAGGAGGTCACAGTCTCCGAATGCTACTATACCGACGGGATGGGAGTCGATCACCCGATCGAGAGCGGTGACGATTTTCCCTCCGTGTCGTACGAGTCCGGTTCGCTGGTCAACAACCTGACCGTTTCGAGCCCGATACCTACGAACAACGTGCCGCGGTACTTTACCGTGACGGTACGTAACAGCGTCGGTGACGAACGCTCTTTCAAAGTGGTGCAGTACCCGATGGAGTACATCACGCAGACCCTTTCATTCTGGGGCGCGCAGCAGAACAGGGATGTCCCCGGGGAGTCGTACACCTACGACAAAGCCCCGACGAGGGAGATTAAAAGCGGAACAGGCCCCGGCGGAAACCGTCAGGATGATCCGGACAGGATCGCATATAAGGAGCCGAGGGGGGACGACGCTTATATCTATTACCCGGTTTACCGGTCGGGCAGCCGGCCTGCCGCTAACGGCGACTGTACTTTCGAGCAGTACTATTGGGAAGGTTGGGTCAGCGGAAGCGGCACCTCCGGCAGTTGGGCCGCCCAGCCGTGGACAAGGACCGTTTTCAATGGCTCCGGAACCAACGGCAGTATTGCCGAGGCATTGAATAATGCGTGGAGCTACCACCTGCATCTGACCTCGACCGATATTCCGGAATTTACAAACGATGACCAACAGGTGGCTGAAATAGTAGTTCCCGGCGGTACCACCACGCAGTTGCCGGTCGGCGAGCCTTATTACGTCATAGGGGTTCCGGAGCGCGACGGCGAAGGGTACGCACTCACTGACCCCAATACGGCCAAACTGGCTTCTCCCTCCCTGATGATCGCTTCGCAGATGGGATCGACTGAAGTCGAAAAGGAGTTCGCAAAGGCGCAGCGTTTCTGCAGCGAGTACCGGCAGGGATTCGACACGGACGGCGACAGGCAGACCGCTTACTGGTACGGCGACTGGAGGCTGCCGACCGAAGCCGAATTGCTGACGATGATCCGGTTGCAGTACACGGAGGGCGGTGCCGTGTCGCTGATGCTTCCCGCCAGCCATTATTGGACCGCATCGGGCAGCGTCGTCCATAACAAAAAGGCGGAGAAGGTAGGCGGTATTATTTGGGGGATTGGTTCCATATACTGCGACTTTTTGCCCAGCAGTCTCGGCAGTTATTTGGCTTCGTTGCTCCTCGAACGCTACTCTACCACCTCTACCACCCCGGCCATCCGGTGCGTGCGCGACGTGGATCTCTATCCGGCCCACAGCAGGGATTATCCGGAAAATTAGTATACAAAGAATCACGGGAAACGAAATATAGAGTCGTATGAAACAGCTTCGTTACAGCTTTCTCTTGATAATGGCGGCGGTGATGGCTGCCTGTACGAAAGATCCGTTGCCCCGGCCCGCAGGTACGGGATCCGACGGGGTTACGCTGCGCGGTACGGCCACCATTCCGGGTATGGCGGAGGTCAGCACACGGGCATTGGACGGTGACGGATTGGGCATCAAATCGCTGCAATGCTTCTGTTTCGACGCAAGCGGCCTGATGGTGTGCCGGGTCACGGCGAAGATCACGGCCGATAACGGCGCCACGGGCGAATTCGAAGCCCGCATACCCAACTCGGTGCGCACCGTGCATTTCATAGCGAACGGAAACTTCGACTTTTTCAGGGATGCGGAGAATATCGGCCGCCACGAGTCGGCCGTCATATCGCAACTGGCGTCCACGTCGGGGCTGATGGTGTACTGGGGGCGGATCAGCGAGCCCGACGGATTCGCGGCATACGGCAACGGGGCCGGGAAGCTGGAGGTGCCCCTGATCCGTAACCAGGCCCGCGTCAGTGTGGAGGGTAACGACCGGTTCATCGTGACGGGTTACGCCATCTGCAACAAATACGCCTGGGGCACCGTCGCCCCGTTCAACCGTACCGGCCAGCGCTTCGACTGGGAGCTTCCCTCCGCAGGGAACGCAGGCAACCTGTACGTGACCCTGCCGCCGGATGTGGAAAAAGCGACGGACGACGCCCAAACGTGGGACATTGAGCAGAACCCGTACAGGTATATTTTCGAGAATCCCAACGACGAGGCCGACCAGACCTATCTGATCGTCAAAGGGCACCAGGCGGGCGAGGGTGTCGAAGACGACCTGTATTACAAGGTGTTGCTGCTGGATAAGGACAAGAATCCCCACCCGGTGTACCGCAACCATCATTACCGGCTGAAGATCACGGGGGACGTTTCCCTGCCCGGTGCCGCCACTTTCGAGGAGGCTAAAGGGGCCACGCCGCTGAACAACGTGCTGCTGGCGGTCGGGCCCGAAATATATTCCATCTCGGACGGCACGCAAACCTTCTCGCTCGACCAGAAAAACACGACCTACCTCTACACGCTGCAGGAGGGCCAGACGGCCATAGGCGAAAGGACGATCACCTACACCTACCGGACCGAAGACCCGCAGGCCGCACCCCTCTCGCGACCGGAAGCGACGCTCATATCGAACAGCAACGCGATCCAAAGCGGGCGGATCTACCACGACTTCGTCGTTTCGGACGACGGCCTAACCGGAAAGGGAACCATACGTTTCAACGTGAGTGCGCCCACGGCAGACCGGACCGGTCGGGCGGCGATCTATATCAAAGCGGGAAAATTCACCCGTACGCTGAATATCCTGGTGATCGACAAGTTCCATTTCGGGAAGCCGTGGATCACCTCGGGCATTTACAACCGGGAAACGGGCGTACCGGTCGGCTTCACCTTTACGATACCGGAGGATTACCCGGCTGAATTGCTGCCGCTGGAGTGCAAAATATCGGTCAACGAGATCACCGGCAACGTTTCGATGGGATTCGGGGAACTGGAAAACTCCTCGCAGAAGCCGCTGCGGGTCATCACCCCCGATTCGTACGAGGGCGACTGGGGCGAAGAAACCGGTTTCAGCTATAAGTACCTGTATGAGGCGACCACGGTCGGCCAGTACCGCATTTACTTTACCACGAGGCAGACGGATTCCGACTTGGCGGCCGGGAACGACGCCAGCTTCTTTTTCGAAGCCCCTAACTTCGTCACGGTCGAAAAGAGCATCCGGACGAATGCGCTCAACTCGACCATCGAGTTCGACGGCGTGTTCGCCTATTCCGAGAATGACGACGTGAAGTACATGCTGGTTCCGCAGATAGCCAACAGCCCCGTCGAGATCAAATTCCACCTGACGCTGGACGGGCAGATGCTTCAATTGACGGGTGATCAAACGGTTCCCATCCGGATATATACCGAGAACCTGCAATCCGGCGACCTGGAGCTGCACCGCGATACGCAGGAAGCGAACGGCGACTACTATCTTTTTACCGCCACGGCCGATAACCATACCGGCGGCGTTTATACCGTACCCTTCACGACCCGGCGGGCGGACTGTGCGGAGGCGATCCGCCTGGCCGATGACAGGGCTGCGAATGACGATGAGAGCATCGCGCAGTACGCTTTCCGTTCGAAGATGATGGAACTGGGGAACTACCGGATGTTCGACTTTTCGGACGTGGAGATCTACGGTTATGAACACGATGTGGCCGGCCGACCTGTTCCCGGCACCTCGACTGCCGCGATCTCCTACATTCCGGGTTCGGAGGTGTTCGTTAACTTCACGGCAAAGCCCTTCACGAGCCTTCCGCAGCCGGCCCCGGACGGAAGCGGTGGAACCGTGGAGTACACAGTCACTCCCAAGTATCCGGTACGCTGTCTGATAGCGGCCGGGAATCTGGAGCCGGCCGACGGCCAGTCCGGGCTGCAACTCGCCCGGGATGCGTCGGGAACGAAAATCGGGTATTATTACGATGTCCCGGACGACTCTCCGGTGCGCCTGCGTTTCAAGACCGATAAAATAGTCAGCGCGGGCGAGGTGGTCATATCTTCGGTCGGGGACAACCTGTTCGAGCCTTACCTCCGGACGCTGACCAACCAGCCGATCAGGGGGATGCTGTATTACGCCGGGAGTAGGGATGCCGCCGATGCCGATAAACAGCCTGTACCTGCGGGGTCGTTCGTGACCCTCGAACGGCAGGACGGTACGCGGATAGGGCAGATCGTGGTTCGGGAACCTGTCGACGATCCGGTTTACGGGCGGTACAACTACACGCTGACTCTGCGCGGCGAATACCGCTACGGCTGGGACGATACGAAAGTAACGTTCAAATTTTCGCTGCCGAATGATTCGGGGGTGTACGGGGCTACGACCTACCTGAGTATTATTCAGACGGAGCCGGGCGGAACATTGGGACGCGATCCGGACACGTGGGACCAAACCGGCAATTGAACTCAGGGAAAGGATCGCATCGCCTGATCCGGCATGCCGCCATCGTCGTTGCGGAACATCCGCCAACCCTCCGGATGGAAGGTATTTAATTGGTTTCATGGGGCGAGGCCGAAACGTAAGTCTCGGAAAACAGGCCCGTTTTCCCTAACCTCGCCCCAATAAAAAAGTAACAGTCCGATTTTTCGGACTGTTACTTTTTTTGTGGGTTGTGCCGGACAAAGGGAGGCCTACTCCACGATCACCTCGTCGCAGAACATCCACGCATCGTCGTTGCTGTGCCATGCCGGCATCTTGCCGTGCCCGCGCGCGATCACCTTGACATAGCGCACCGTTTTGCCGATCCGGTCTTTCGTTACCGGCACCTTGTGCGTCGGCTCGTCCTTCGCCTCGCCCAGTTCGATCACCCCCAGCGACTCGTACGCCGTCCCGTCCGGCGAAACCAGATACTCCACCGACAACGGCGGCATGATCCAGTCGCTCCTCGAATGGAGGAACTGCGACGTGATCCGCTCCACAGGCACCGGCGAGCCGAGGTCGATCACCGCCTCCATGTCGTTGCCGATAAAGCCCTGCCACGCCGGGTCTGTGAAGCGCAGGGAGGCCACCCGTCCGTCCGTCAGCGCCCCGTCGCCGCCGCCCGTGTATTTCGTGTAGGGCTTCAGGTAGGTCACCTTAGCTCCTAAAGCCTTGTGCGCCGCCACCTGTTGCTCCGTCACTCCGTAGCTGCGGCCGTCCGGGCCGAAAACGCGCGCCTTCACCACGCGCACGTCGCTGATCTTCACCGGTTCCGTGTAAACCGCCGAGGCCTCCGTCGGGTCGCTGCCGTCCAGCGTGTAATGGATCACCCCGCCCGGAATGTGGTTGTTCATCGTGACCCGGAAACTGCGCGGATCGGCCGTGTCGAGAGCCACCGCGAAATCCATGTCCGGCACCACCTCCACTAGGTCGAACCACGCCGTGCCCGGCGTCAGCAGCTCCAGCGACGAGTTGAGGTAGCGTGCCTCCCGCGCCGCCTTCGTGTAGGTCGCGCTCAGCTCGTACTTCGTCCACTTGTCCGTCAGCTCGAACTCCTGCGAGGCGATGTTGCCGAGGTTGAGCCGGAACAGCATCTTTTCACCCTTTTTGAGGCGCTTTAAAGAGGCTTCCGAAGCCTTGGCCCACACCGTCATGATGTAGCTCTTGCCCAGTTGCAGCGGCAGCGGGTAGAAGCTCACCGCCGCGCCCGCGCCCTTCGACGGGGTCACCAGCCGCAGCGAGTGGCCGCCGTGGTAAGCTGTCCGCGAGTCGATGAAATAGGTTGCTCCCCGGTCTTTGCCCGCCCGGCCGTAAACCGCTGCCGGGACGTTGCCCGACACGCTGTACTGCCACTCGAAACTCGGGTCAAGCAGGATGTTGCTCGCGTTCACCGGGCGGTGGTTGCCCGCGTAGGCCTGCTCCTCGGCCTTGTCGCCGAACAGCTTGAATATCTGCACCCCGAACGGCGCCAGCGTGCCGTCGATCGTGCCGTTCACCACCTCCCGCGTGCTGTTGTCCGAGAGGTCGTAGGCCGTGCCGTTGAACGGTTTTTTCAGGACTATTTTGTAAGCCGCCGCTTCCGGCTTCGGGTTCAGGATCACCACAGCCCTCTGGCTGCCCAGCGAGTAGACCCGTGCATTCAGCGGTGCATCGGAGACTACGCGCGGCTTCGATTCCTTCCTCTGGTCGAAGAACGGCGTCAGCTCCTGAATCTCGCGGCACGCCTTCGTGTAGGTCTCCCACATAAACTGGTTCTTCGGGAAGCCGTTCAGCCCGTGGCGCGTGAAGGCCTGGAACCCGCGTGCCCCTTCGAGCGCCGCGCCCCACGTCATCATGCGGATCTCCGCCGGGGTCGGCTCGCGCTGCCAGAACTCCGCCCCGCCGAAGGTCTGCGGCACGTACCAGATCGACTTTTCGTACTGCAATTCATCCTGCAAGCCCCGGATCGTGCCGATTACGTCGGATGCCGGAGAGTTCGGCACCGGATAGGTGTCGGCCATGATCACGTCGCACGAGTTGGCGTAGTGACGCCCCGGCCCCGCCGACATAATCACCAGGCTGATCGGGTGATACGGGTCCTCGGCGCGGATAATATCGTAAATTTCCTCTAAGGTTTCGGCGGAAATGCCTTGTCCTTCCGGCTCGTCGGCCACGTACCACGACAGGATCGCCGGATGGTCTTTCAGCGCACGTATTTCGTCGCGCAGCAGCTCCATTTTCTTGGCCTTGTCGGTGGCCGCCGCCTGTGCGCCCCCACCGCCCCCGGCGATGCTCAACAGGTTATAATTCACCTTCATCCCCAGCTGCGCAGCGCGGTCGAGGTATACGAGCCGTTCCTTGCGGGGCTGCCTGCCGATGTTCTGGTAAGGCGAAATGAGGTTCATCCCTTTGACTACCTCCTCTTCCTGCAAGGTCGGCTGCACGGGCGAGTAGCAGTAGAAACCGCTCGGCACGAATGGCAGGCCGCCGGTGTGCAGCATCCCGGTCAGGTAGTCGATTTGCACACCGTTGTCTTTATAGGGCAGCCGGGTGAGGCGCACGGCGTAGGTGCTGTCGCCCACGCGGATACGGAGCGTATTGTCGCCCTGTTGCAGGGCGGCGAGGGGGAGGGTATAGGTCAGTTTTCCGCGTTTGGTGAGCTTCAGCGGGGCGTCGGTGCCTTCGAGCACCGCGCGTCCCGGCGCTTCGGGGCCGGTGATGATGACCGAGGCGACGCTGTCGCGCTCGGTGAAGTAGTTCATCCGGGGCTGCACCTTGGTTTTGCCTTTTGGAGCGGCCCCGGCGCTTCCGACAGCCGTCAGGAGCGCGAGCGCGGAACAGAGGAGAGTTTTTTTCATGGTTTGAGTTTGGGATTTGTGGATATTTGTCTATATTTGCATTGTCGTTCTTCTTCGGAGGGGCGGCTTTTGACATAGCTTTCTATTTGTAGTGTAAATCTGGCGATTTAACTTCAAAGCAAATTAGAAGCGTGATTACCATGTTTATATCGTTATTCGATATGGCATGGGGTCTGCTTCTTTTGCTTTGGGGTCCCGCCAGAACCCACGCTACAGAGAAGTTTCGGCCCCATGCTTTTTTCATTTTACGGTCGGGGCTTCGCCGGGTAGGGGTGCTTTCGGGCTCTCCGGCAGGGATATGACTATCCTTGTGTTTGGTCTTCCCGGCAGAAGCCCGCTTTGGCCCTTCGGTAAAATGGGTTTAGGACAAAAAGCACGGGGCCTTTTTATCTCCTTTTTTCGGGTCGCAGCCTGCGGAAGACGCATTGCGGCTTCCCGCCCGGGGAGGCTGCGGACCGGCCGCTGGCGCGGGGACTAAATTATCTCCATTGCAGACGGGGCCTTTTTTGTGTTTTGTGGCGTCCGTAGCCGTTCAGTCCGAAGCCAGCGAAGGCCAAACGAGCATCGCGAGTTGCAGCCCTCCGCCGTGGGTGGCTCCGGCCTGCGCGGCTCGCTACGCTCGCCGCCAAAACGGGTAGTTACAGCCTCATGCTCGGCGCGAGCACACGGACCGCAGGCGGCCGCCGAATCTCCGCTGGTTTCGGCCCGGAGCCAGCGAGGGCTGGAACAAGGAAAAACTATCAGCGGGGTGGCTTAGGCTCGCCCGCTGACGCGCAGGCGTTGCCTGTTCTGTCCGCTGCGCTACTCCATAGGCTCCGCAAGCCTCCCTCGTTGTCAGGCACAGCGCCCGAAGTCACCGCTGGCGCGGGTCTTTTTTCTTCCTCTTTTTTCGGTTCGGAGCCAGCGAGGGACGCTTTGCGGCCCTGCGCCCGGGGAGGCGCGGGCCACCGCTGACGCGGGGACTTCTTTCATTATCCCGTTGAACGGTTTCGGAGGCCGCCTGCGGAAGACGCATTGCGGCTTCCCGCCGGGGGAGGCGGTCGCCGCCCGCTGACGCGGAAATCCAGCTATTCGCTCTCGGCCCTATGCAGCTCGCTACCGCTCGCTGCGGAGCCTTTGTTATCTCCTTTAGATCGTTTCGGGTCGCAGCCTGTGGCCCCGCCGCTGCCGCGATGTTTTTTCTCGCTTAACTGCGACCTTTAGGTCGCGC
>JAJBVQ010000024.1 GCA_020859745.1 Rikenellaceae bacterium | reverse complement strand
CTATGTCTGGAACCCGGCGGGAGATTTCGATTTCTTCTGCAATATGGAGATGGTCGAGATCACGATCCCGGCCTCGGCAGCGGAGCTGGCCGAGCTGCGGGGTTTCATTGCTGACCACTGCCGCCTGACGGGAAGCCCGCTGGCGGCGGAGCTTTTGGAGGACTGGCCCGCTTCGGCGGCGCAGTTCGTGAAGGTGACGCCGATCGAGTACAAGAAGTTTTTAGGGAACCGGGAAGAAGGGCTTGCATGACTGGAAAATTAGATTCGTACGGTTTTTGTAAATATTCCGCGAAGCGGTCAGCCCGGAGCCTCCCCCGGCGCAGGGCTGCATCCTTCGGATTTGCCCGTGCAGGCTCCGGGCCACGATAAAAAACGTACGTTTGTTTGGACTGAGTTTGAGGGTACTGTTCTCTTTGTGAACAACCGACGCTGCCAGCGTACGCCATACAAACCGCAGGTTTGAATATGGCTATGCAGCGAGGAGGAACCGAGTAGCGTTCCGAGACCAAAGCCGCTTGCGAGCTTTGGCGAGGTAGCACGAGGAAGTCGTCAGGCAAACCGCTTTGCGGCAACGAGAACCAGAAAAACTTTCAAGGATGCTAACGCATCCTAAATCTATCACCTTTGGCGCAACGGGCTGGGCCGGAGCCAGCGGAGCCGCAAACGAGCATCGCGAATATTGCGGCCCTCCGCCGGGGGTGGCTCCGGGCCGGCCGCTGGCGCGGAGACTGGAGTTAAAAAACGGCAGTTCTCTCAAACCCTATGCTAACAAACGTACGATTATAAAATGACCTCGGATCGGATACGAACAGGAAACGAATAAAACTTAATTCATGAGCGACAGCATAAAACACGAATGCGGCATAGCGATGGTAAGGCTGCTCAAGCCGTTGGAACATTACGAACAGGCTTACGGCACCGAGCTTTGGGGGTTGAACAAGCTCTACCTGCTGATGGAGAAACAGCACAACCGCGGGCAGGAGGGAGCCGGGATCGCCTCCGTGAAACTCCGCGCCGAACCCGGCGAAGAGTATATCTTCCGCGAGCGGGCGATGGGCACCGGGGCTATACAGGAGGTGTTCGACGCCGTGCACCGCGACCTGGCCGCCGACCCGAAGCAGAAACCCTTTATCGGCGAGCTGTATATGGGCCACCTGCGTTACAGTACCACCGGTCGGTCCGGAATTTCGTACACCCACCCGTTCCTGCGGCGCAACAACTGGCGCAGCCGGAACCTCTCGCTGGCCGGGAACTTCAACCTCACCAACGTGGACGAAGTGTTCGCCCATATCGTCGACCGCGGCCAGCATCCGCGGCACAACGCCGATACCTTTATTATGCTGGAACAGCTGGGCTACCTGCTCGACTGCGAAGTAGACCGCCAGTACCAGCGCTATAAGGCGGAGGGGCTGGAAGGAGCTGCGCTCAATGACGCCATCGAATCGCACATCGACATCGAGCGCATCCTGCGCGAGGCGTCCGACATCTGGGACGGCGGCTACGTGATCTGCGGGCTGACCGGCAGCGGGGACATGTTCGCGCTGCGCGATCCGAACGGCATCCGTCCGGCGTTCTACTATGCCGCCGACGACGTGGTGGCGGTGGCTTCCGAACGGCCCGTGCTGCAAACCACGTTCGACATCGAAACCGACCGGGTGAAGGAGTTGCTGCCGGGAGAGGCGCTGATCGTGACGAAGGCGGGGGAACTGAAACTGGTGCAGATACGCCCGGCCGGGAACGTCCGGGCCTGCTCGTTCGAACGGATCTACTTCTCGCGCGGCAGCGACCGGGACATCTACTGCGAACGCAAGGAGCTGGGGCGTCTTTTGGTCGATGAGGTTTTGCAGCGGGTGGATTACGATTTCGCCCATACGGTCTTTTCGTTCATCCCGAACACCGCCGAGGTGGCTTACATAGGGATGATGGAGGGGCTGAACGACTATTTCAGCCGGCAGAAATGCCACGCCCTGTTGGCCTCGCGCGACACGCTGACCGAAGCCGAGATCTGCGACATCATGGCGATGCGGGTTCGCACCGAGAAACTGGCCCTGAAGGACATTAAATTGCGGACGTTCATTGCGGAAGACAGCAGCCGCGACGACTTGGCAGCGCACGTGTACGACACTACCTACGGCACGGTTCGTCCCGGAGTGGACTCGGTCGTGGCCATCGACGACAGCATTGTCCGGGGCACGACGCTCCGCCGGAGTATTGTCCACATCCTGAGCCGCCAACGTCCCAAAAAGATCGTGATCGTGTCGAGTTCGCCCCAGATCCGCTACCCGGACTGCTACGGGATCGACATGTCGAGCATGGGCGAGTTTATCGCTTTCAATGCGGCGGTGGAGCTGCTGCGCGAACGGGACATGGCCTCGCGCATCGACGAAGTGTACGCCAGATGCAAAGAGCAGGAGTGCCTGCCGAAGGAGCGGATCGTGAATTACGTGAAAGGGATCTACGAGCCGTTCACCGACCGGGAGATCTCGGATCGGATCGCCCGGATGATCACCCCGCCGGACTGTCCCTCGCAGGTCGAGGTCGTCTACCAATCCATCGGGAACCTGCACAAGGCTTGTCCGGACCACGCCGGGGATTGGTATTTTTCGGGCGATTACCCTACGCCCGGCGGCAACAAACTGGTGAACCGGGCGTTCATCGACTGGTACGAAGGCCGGGGCCGGGCCGACCGGTCGTAAAGCCAAGAGGGGCGCTGTCACGACAGCACCCCTCTTTTTTGCTTAAATCTCCGCAAGCAGCGGTTGCATGCGGTCTTTGTCGGAGAGCAGCAGCTCTTCCGGACGGAACCCGTACTGCTCCAGCCGCCATTCCACCCCGATCTGCGGGTCGTTCCACCGCACCCCCGCGTCGAACTCCGGGTGGTAGTAGTCGGTGCATTTATAGAGGAATTCGGTGTCGTCCGCCAGGGTCAGGAACCCGTGGGCGAAATGGGGCGGCACGTAGAATTGCCGCTTGTTCTCCGCCGAAAGTTCCACGCCGTACCATTGCCCGTAGGTGGGGCTTCCCGGACGCAGGTCGACCGCCACGTCATACACGGCCCCCGCTGCGACCCGGATCAGCTTGCCCTGCGAATGCTGCGTCTGGAAATGCAGTCCGCGCAGCACGCCCCGCCGCGACTTGCTGTGGTTGTCCTGCACGAATTCGACCTCGCTGCCGAAAAGGGCATCGTAGTCCCGCTTGGCGTATGTCTCCATGAAAAATCCCCGCGCATCGCCGAAGACGGTCGGCTCGATCACGATCAGCCCCTCGATCGGGGTTTCTGTCTTTTTGAATTTAGACATTCGGTAATATCGTTTAATCCTTAGCACAGTTATTTTGCGGGCTGCCGGAAGTAGATCAAGAGCGAACCGACGATCAGCGCCATGCCCGCCACGGTGCTTACCGTGGGGCTTTCGCCCGCCAGCATCGTCCAGCTCAGCACGGCGCCCAGCACCGGGTTGATCAGGCGGCACATATTGATGTCCGACACCTTGGTACCCGGCGTGCGCAGGGCGGTGAACCAGAAACTGAACGCGAACACCGATACGAAGACCAGTACGCCCAGCGACCCGTAGAATCCGCCGGGAAGCCCGATGAACGAGTGGTACCCCTCGACGCCCAGCCCCACGCCGTAGATCATCAGTCCCCCGAAAAACATCTGTACGGCATTGAGGAACACCGGGTCCACCCGGCCGCTCTCTTCCGAAACCCGGATAGCCGCCCACCCTTGCAGGATGATGTTGAGCAACAGAAGGAGGATCCCCAGCATCCCTTTCGCATCCAGCGGCCTGCCGTCGTTGCCCGTGCCCACGATCAGCAGCAGCCCCGCCAGCGACACCATCAGCGCGACCACCTTGCGCCGCGTCAGTTTGTCGTTGCGGGCGACGAAATGGGCCAACAGCACGTTGACCAACGGTGTAATGCCCATCACGATGGATGAGATGGCGCTGCTGACTAGATCCACGCCGAAATAGAACGCGGTGTAGCCCATGAACATATTGACGGTCACCAGCGTGAAAAACAGCTTGCCGTGGGCGCGCAGGCCGGTCCACGTCCCCATCAGGCGGGTATAGACCAGCAGGATGATCCCCACGGCGGTGAACCGCAGGCCCGCGAAATTCATCGGGGTCATATCGTACGAAAGCCCCGCCTTGATGAACGGATTGACAATGGCCCACAAGACCGATGCGGCTATCGCCAGCCACAGTCCTTTCCCGATCTTCATTTCAACTTTCGATTACTATTTGGCCGGAACGATCGCATCGTCATCGGCAGCCGCGTTAGCGACCAGCAGCGATTTCACCACGACGATCCCCACCGCCAGGAAGGCACCAAGAAATGTAAAAGCCACCAGGATCATCATCTTCCGGGGGGCCGCCGCGCTGTCCGGCACAATAGCCGGCTCCACGATTGTCGCGATCGGCGTCTCTTCCTGAAGTTTGATCTTGGTCAGCTCGACCTGTGCGGCTGTTTGGTTATAGATATTGAAGGCCAGGTTCCGTTCGTTGCGCAGCCGCTCGATCCGGACCCGGAGCGATTCGGAAGAGATATTCCGGTTCTGGTCGATCGCCTCGGCCAGCCGGTCCTCGGCTTCGTGGTACCGGGCCTGCGCTTCCGCATTCTGGCGGATATTCTGTTCCAGGTCGTGCCGGGTCTTCTGCGTCCGGTAAGCGGTCATGTATTTCTGGAGCTTCGAAACCAGCGAATCGGCGATGATGGCCGAAACCAGCGGGTCCTGCATCGTCACTTTCGCTTCCAGCATGGACGATTTCTTGTCCTCCTGCACCGTGAGCATTTCGCCTAACGTCCCGACGAAACCTTTATACTCCGGCGGTAAATTGAAAATATCGACCGAATCGACCGCCGGCAGCTTGTCCTGCGCTCCTGCATTGCGCCCCAACGACAATACCCAACCCACTGCCTTTCCCGGGAAAGCCGTCACGTATTTCCACCACGCCTTTTTCTGATGGTCGGTCACATACTCGAATAAAGTCATCCATACCGGCGGAACGTCCCGTTTTTTCGGCGTCAGCGTTACCGGAATATCGGCGAATTCCAGCAAAAAGGGCGTACTTTTAACAATGTCCGGAAAGATAGCCAGAGTGATTCCGTCCGTTCCCGCATTTTGGTTCAGGTTGATGCCAGCCATAGCGGCCAGCCCCGCCATGCCCCCGGAAGCAGATCCCCCGGCTTTGCTCTCCGGCGCCAGTTTGATCGCCGTCACATAGGTCTTCGGAATGCTGAAACCGATCACCAGGCCGATGCAAGCCCCGATAACGGCGTATTTTACCACCTGCCGGCGGGCGGCCCACACGTTGCGGAGCAGTTCCAACAGGTCGATCTCTTTATCTTTGTCCGTTCCGGATGCGGGTTTTTCCTGAGCCATCGTAAGTCAAGTAGGTTGGTGTTCCGAAGGCAAAGATAATGATTTTGTCACGCATAACCGGCTCTTTCGTCATCGTTGCTCCGGAACCCGTGTGCTGAACCGACGGTCGGCAAACACATTGCCCCCGGTTGCAAATTATTTATACCCGTCCGTCCAAATAAATTGACCTCGGGTTACGCTCCTTTAATTTTGAAACAAATCACAATATTTTTTAATCTATTCATGCTATGGACGAACGTTTTCTTTTAAGATACCGGCATTCGTTTGCCGCGCATGCCGCAAGGCGCAGGCAATTACGTCAGGCGGAGATGCAGATGGCCGTTTCCGCGCCGGGCGATGCCGGGCAGCCGGAAAATCCCGTTTTGCAGCACTCTATTTTCATCAAGGAGAAAGAGCGTTTCCGGAAAATAGATTTCAAGGCGATCCTTTTCGTCGAAGCTCTCGGCAGCTACTGCTGCGTCCATCTGGACGGGGGGCACGACATGACCCTTTCTTTCACGCTGGCCGAGATCACGCCCAAGCTCAATGCCAGTTTCTTCCTGCGCGTCCACCGCTCGTATATCGTCAACATGGACCGTATCGACGCGTTTATCGGCAACATGCTCTGCATCGGGCCCCACCGCATCCCGGTCAGCAAACAGCACCGAGGCCAGGTCATGAGGCAGTTCAATATCCTGGGAAGCTCCAAATAGAACGTCCGCAGCCGATGGACGGTCGTTCGCAAACAAAAGTTGTCCCCGGCCCCGCGCAGCCTGTACTTTAGCGCCGTAAGCTTACGATTTCACATTATTTATCACCCGGCTGCCCGTTTCGGCGGGCGCCCTCAAAAAAACAATCGACATGCCTATCGACGAAACCCCCTCGACAGTCGCCTCCAACGCGCTGTCGGCAATCCCTTTCGGGAACATCATCGGCGGACCGCTCACGGCCTGCATCGACGCGCAGGCGCTGGCCGCCCAGACCACCTGGAAATTCATCCAGAACGTCGGCCTGAACCCCGACCCCAAAACCGGCGAGAAAAACCCCCTCACGGTCGCCTTCCAGTTTATGCGCGACGGAACGATGGCACAGCTCAACGTGCCGCTGCTGACCATTGTCCCGATCCCGTACATTGCCATCCAGACCATCGACATCAGCTTCAAGGCCAACATCAGCGCCAGCTCGTCCAGCTCTTCGATGGAAAGCTCCAGTGAGGACATCAGCGCCGGTGTCAACGGCAAAGCCTCGCTGAACCTCGGTCTCTTCAAAGTGGAGGCGGGCTTCAACGCCAGCTACTCCAGCAAGAAAGACTCCAAGGCCACGCAGGACTCGCAGTACAGCGTGGAGTATACCATGGACGTGGCCGTTCACGCCGGTCAGGACGGAATGCCGGCCGGTCTGGCCAAGGTGCTGGAGATCCTGAGCAACAGCCTGAATGTCAGCGATCCGAAAGGCACGCTGGATGTCAGCAGCCAGATGCTCAAGGGCGAAAAAGGCCATCCGGAACAGCTCGTCGCCACCTTTAAGAACAGCGAAGGGAAATTCGAACCGGAAAAGATCGTCGTGATCGGCGGCTCGACCCCGATCCAGGGTTCGGTACAGGGCAACAGCGCCGTATTCGAACTGCCTGTGAACGAGAAAGAGACCGTCTACATCGTATCTGTGAAGGGCCTCGACAACACCGTGAAGGTACGCACCGTGGACACCATTTCGGCCGACAAGGAGCGAGAAGCCGCACGTTTGCAGCGTGAATAGGAGCGGCGCGCACGCCTCGACCAGATGGAAAAAGACCTGGCCGAACAGCGCAAAGCCGCCGACGCCGCCGAACAGAAACGGGCCGAAGAACGGGCCAAACTGCTTCAGGAAGCCGAGGAACAGGTTCGCAAGGACGACGAAGAAAAGGCCCGTAAAGAGCAGGAAGCCAAAGCAGCCAAGTAATTCATTCACCTAACCACTCCATCTTATGGCACAGTTGAACAGCCTGATTGGTTCGATCCTGCGCGACGTCATCCGGGCCCAGCACGAGGCCAACCTCTACTCCCGGTCGCTGCGGGAAGCCTACGGGACGCGGGGCGAAGGAGGCGATTTCCGGGTTCCCGGCGCCCTGCTGGGCGAGCTGGAACTCGACTTGCAGTACGCCATCCGTAACGCCGACGTTCCGCACGAAGAGTCCGAGACCGACTATCCGGCCCTTCGCCGCTTTTTCGGACAGCTGGCGGAGCAGCTCGCGCGCACGGCCCTGACCAGTGTGGCGACCACCACTTCGTCGGCCGATGCCGAAGACCCGCAGGGGCTGAGCCTCCTGCTGAGCCAGGAGCAGGATCTCGAACGCGGATTCGGGCCGTTCCTGCGCCGTAAGATCGGAGAAAAGCTCGACGGACAGGCGGCCGCGCTGGTCAAAGCGGACGGGAGCCTCGACACCGACCTGCTGATCGAATGCGTGATGCAGGCCATCGACGCGCACCTGCTGCAAAATCCCGATCTCGAACAGCTGTTCGGGCAGCGGGACGGCGAAAGCCGGCTCAGGCAGACCGCGCGCTCGAACCTCGTTACGATGATGACGGTGCTCACCGCCAAGCGGGTCAAGGACTACAACTTCCTGCGCCGGAAGGTATTCTCCACCCAGGAGATCATCATTACGGCCGACGAATTGAAAAAAGTCCCTCCGGAAGCGGTCCAATCGCTTCACATCCGCATTTCGCCGCACGGCTACCTGCCCGACGAGCCTATTACCGATCCTGAAAATCCCGAATGACCATGAGTTCCGACAAACCGACCACTACCACTTCCAGCCAGGTCATGGACCTGCAACAGCTGATCGCGGCGCCGCTGCTGGCCACCGTCGATGCCGACTCGCTGGCCGCCCGGCGTTACCTCGACTACCTGTGCACCGTGGCTTTCGAGTCGTACGACCGGCAGACCGGGCGTACCGGCCCGCTGCGGATGCTCCGGTTCAGTTACCAGAGCAACGATGCCACGGGCAGCCGTCGCAGGCAGATCGCCCTGCCGATGTTGAGTCTGGTGCCGTTGCCGCTGCTGCATGTGCAGGAGGCGGACTTCGATTTCGACATCAACATCATGGACGCCGTTTCGACCCGCGAGGAGGAGCAATTCTCTTTCAAGGAGGGCAAAGCGGTGGCCCCGGCTGACGACACGCCGGGCGATGGGCTGCGCATCCGGGCTTCGCTGGCTCCCCAGCACAGCGGGGGTCGCGAGGCTTCTGCCCAACATAGCCTGACGGCCAATATGAAGGTGCATGTCAAGATGGGACAGGCCGGTATGCCGGGAGGATTGTCCAGGCTGCTGAACCTGGCGGCGGGAGACGCCGCGGGCGAAGAGCCGGAAGGTGATCTTTAACCGTACGTTGGTTTGCGTCGGGTGGGAGGCAACTGTCCCTTTCTTGAAAGAAAAGGTTGAGTCAGCTGTGCTACTCCATAGGCTCTGCTATCCTTAGTTTTGGTGGGCGCATAGGCCGGAACCAGCGGGGACAAAATGAGCACCGCGAATTAACTGCGCTACGCTTGTTTTCCTCCTCGCCGTTCGGCCAAGCGAAGATCTTCGCTTGGTTCTCACTAGCAGCGTCGGTTGCAGTCCTCCGCCCGGAGTGGGTTGCCCTTCGGGCTTCCTCCTTGCGCCTCGGCCATTTAGGCGAGCCTAATGGCAACTCGGTTGCGGCGTCGGTTCGGCCTGCGCGGCTCGCTATGCTCGCCGCCGAAACGGGTCGTTACAATCCGGAAAGCCTCAACCGAGCCTCTTTGTTCCCAAAGAGAACAGTTGCCTCCAACCCGATGCAAACAAACGTACTTTAAAAAACAAACATTATGAACACACTACCAACCGACCGGAAGACAGGTATTCCTTGTCCCGACTGCGGCACCCTGATTCCCGTGACGATCGCCGACCTGCTCGGCCCCTCGGGTAACTTCATCTGTTCCTGCTGCGGCCGGATGCTCACCCTGATGCGCCGCGAATCGGCGCAGGCGCTGGGCGAACTGCAAAAAGTGCAGGAGGCCCAGCAGAGGCTCGACCGGCAAAGCCATGTCAACCTCTAAAACACGGCCGCAATGAAAACCGGAAAAAAAAGATTCCTGCCATACCTGTTGCCGTACAAGCTGTTGTTCGCACACGACCTTATCGGTACGTGCACCACCCGCATGTTCGTTATGCTGCGGCAGAGACTGGAAGCCGATCAGAAGCAGCAGGATTTGGAGCAGGCGAAACCGCTCGAAAAAGAGGGGGACAAAAAGGAGATAACAGAAACCACGTAAACAATTAATGCATTATTTGCAGAACTTTTAAATCTTCATTAG
>JAJBVQ010000234.1:5201-9756 GCA_020859745.1 Rikenellaceae bacterium | reverse complement strand
AGCAAGCTTGCTTGCATTGCTCTCACTGGCAGCGCCGGCTTTGGTGCCGCTTTTTGAAAAAAGCGGCAGTTGCCTCCAACCCGATAAAAGAGTACAGGAAAGCGATGGATTACTCGTCGAGCAGGATTTCGAGGATCTTGATCGCTGCATCGGTGACCGGGGTCCCCGGCCCAAAAATCGCCGCAGCGCCGTTTTGGTACAGATAATCGTAGTCCTGATGCGGAATTACACCCCCCACGATCACCACGATATCCTCGCGTCCCAGTTTCTTGAGCTCGGCTACGATCTGCGGCACCAGCGTCTTGTGCCCTGCCGCCAGCGACGAAACGCCGACCACATGCACATCATTCTCCACCGCCTGCTTGGCCGCCTCTTCCGGCGTCTGGAACAACGGGCCCATATCCACGTCGAAACCGATGTCGGCATAGCCCGTGGTCACCACCTTGGCACCGCGGTCGTGGCCGTCCTGCCCCAGCTTGGCGATCATGATACGGGGCTGGCGCCCCTCTTTTTTCGCAAATTTCTCGCACAGCTCCTTGGCCTTCGCGAACTTTTCATCGTCTTTCACTTCTGCCGAATAAACACCTGAAATAGAGCGGATCACCGCATTGTAACGGCCCACGACCACTTCGCAGGCATCCGAGATTTCGCCCAGGGTCGCCCGCACCTTGGCAGCTTCCACCGCCAGCTCGAGCAGATTTCCCTTCTTGGTCTTCACGCACTCCGTGATCGCCGCCAGCGCACGATCCACAGCAGCTTGATCCCGGTTGGCCCGCAGCTCTTTCAAACGCGCCACCTGCGATTCGCGCACCGCCGTGTTGTCCACAGCCAGAATGTCGATCGGATCCTCTTTTTCGAGCCGGTACTTGTTCAGCCCCACGATGGTCTGTTCGCCCGAGTCGATACGCGCCTGCGTCCGCGCCGCGGCCTCCTCGATACGCATCTTCGGGATGCCCGTCTCGATAGCCTTGGCCATGCCGCCCAGCTTCTCGACCTCTTCGATCAGGGCCCATGCCTTGTGCATGATCTGGTTGGTGAGCGACTCCACGTAGTAAGAGCCCGCCCAAGGGTCGATACCTTTGCAGATATTGGTCTCCTCCTGAATGTAGATCTGCGTGTTACGCGCGATACGCGCCGAGAAGTCCGTAGGCAAAGCGATCGCCTCGTCGAGTGCATTGGTATGCAGCGACTGGGTGTGTCCCAGCGCCGCCGCCATCGCCTCGATGGCCGTGCGGGCCACGTTGTTGAACGGATCCTGCTCGGTCAGCGACCAGCCGGAGGTCTGCGAGTGGGTACGCAGCGCCAGCGATTTCGGGTTCTTCGGGTTGAACTGCTTCACGATCTTGGCCCACAGCATACGCGCGGCGCGCATCTTGGCGATCTCCATGAAGTGGTTCATACCGATGGCCCAGAAGAACGAGAGACGCGGCGCGAATGAGTCGATATCCATCCCGGCATTCACCCCAGTGCGCAGGTATTCCAGCCCGTCCGCCAAAGTATAGGCCATCTCGATATCGGCCGTGGCCCCGGCCTCCTGCATATGGTAGCCGGAGATCGAGATCGAGTTGAATTTCGGCATATTTTTCGAGGTGTACTCGAAAATATCGGCGATGATCTTCATCGAGAATGCCGGCGGATAGATGTAAGTGTTGCGCACCATGAACTCCTTGAGGATGTCGTTCTGGATCGTCCCGCTGAGCTGCTCCAGGGTACACCCCTGTTCCAGCCCGGCCACGATGTAGAAGGCCAGCACCGGCAGCACCGCGCCGTTCATGGTCATCGACACCGACATTTTGTCCAGCGGAATGCCGTCGAACAGGACTTTCATATCCTCGACGGAGCATATGGAAACCCCGGCTTTCCCCACGTCGCCCACCACGCGCGGGTGGTCGGCGTCGTAACCGCGGTGGGTGGCCAGGTCGAACGCCACGGAAAGTCCCTTTTGCCCCGCCGCCAGGTTACGGCGATAGAAAGCATTCGATTCCGCCGCGGTCGAGAAACCGGCGTACTGCCGGATCGTCCACGGCCGCATCACGTACATGGTACTGTACGGCCCGCGCAGGAACGGGGCGATACCTGCCGCATAGTTCAAGTGCTCCAGCCCGAGCAGGTCGTCCGCGGTGTAAGTACCTTTCACGGCGATATGTTCCGGTGTCATCCACACGGGCGCTTCGCCGCACTCTTTTTTCGAGGTGCAGCCGCAACTGCCTGCCGCACCGGCGGCTCCCGAATAACTTATATCTGAAAATTTTGCTCTCATTGGTTTGACTGTTTTACCATTAATAAACGAAGGCAGCAAGCGGTATCAGCAGGACAGGGGTACCGGCCGCGACAAAGGAGATACCGGACAAAACCAAAGGTACTACCGGATTTCGCCTGCGCGACCACAACACGATGGACACGACCAGTGACACAACGTACAGGATCGCAGCTACCGTCCAATATACCTTCAGGAAATTCTCCATCCTCTCCGCCGTCGAAGGCGCATCGGTCAGCATAATGCTTATGGCAAAGGAAAAAAATCCCGTCAAAGGAGTCAGGCAGAAAAGGCTGATTCCTATGGCTTTGCTGACACTTACGCTGATACAGGGCGCGGCTTGCTCGCTCATCTGAAAAATGTTTTAGGCGATTCCCAACTCCCGCTGGTATCCTTCGAGGGTTTCCAGCACGTTGCTGCGGACGCTGATAAAGTGCGAGATGCCCGCTGCTTCCAACTCAGGCTGGCAGGCCGGAGCACCGGCTACCACCACGATCCCGGCCGTGCCCTTGAATGCCGCGTAAACCTCCGGCGCTACCGGCGCATAGTCGTCATCCGACGAGCAGACCACCACGATCTTCGCCCCCGAAGCCTTGGCCGCCGCGATCCCTTCGGCCACCGTTTTGAAATAGGTGTTGTCCATCACCTCGATCCCCGCGCAGGCAAAGAAATTGCAGGCAAACTGCGACCGCGCCCGGGCCATCGACAGGTTCCCGCAGGTCAGCATGAAAGCCTTCGGCTCCTTGCCGCTGCGATCCGTCTTCAGGCGCATCTCCTCGAAAGCCATCGCCCCGCGGTACGGCTTCAGAGGCCGGAACTCCGGCTCCCTGTCCGCATTTTTGCACCCGCAGCTGCACTTTTTCATCCCCCGCGTCACGGTCTCCTCCGTAATTTCGGAAGAAGCCTTTTCGTTGAAATTCGGATACTGGTTGGTTCCCAGCAGGATCTCGCGCCGCGTGGCGATATTGTGGTCGCGCTTGTTGGCGGTCGCCTCGATCTGCTCCTGGATAAATCCGGCTTCGAAAGCCGCCGCATAGCCGCCCAGCTCCTCGACGGATTTGAACAGTTTCCACGCCTCAGCGGCGATGGAAGCGGTCAATTCTTCTATATAATAAGAGCCTGCCGCCGGGTCGGTCACCTGGTCGAAATGGGACTCCTCTTTCAAGAGCAACTGCACGTTCCGCGCGATCCGGTTGCTGAACTCGGTCGGTTTCTCGTAAGCGTGGTCAAACGGCAGCACCTCCATCGAATCGACGCCCGCAATGGCCGCACTCATCGCCTCCGTCGTCCCGCGCAGCATGTTCACATACGGGTCGTACACCGTCTGGTTCCAGGCCGAAGTCTGGACATGGGCCCGCAGCCGCGACGAGCAACCCCGTTTGGGATTGTACGGGGCCATGATATTGGCCCACAACAGTCTGGCTGCGCGCAGTTTGGCGATCTCAAGGAAATAGTTGGTGCCCACCGAGAAATTGAATTTAATGGCCGGTGCCACCTGATCCACGTCGAGGCCCATATCGGTCAGGCGCACCACATAGTCGTGCCCCATGGCCAGCGCGAAAGCCAGCTCCTGCACGGCCGACGCCCCGCAGTTGTGGAACAGCGTGCCGCCCACCGTGATCAGTCGCACCCGCTTGTATTGCGGCGCCTTTTGGAGCAACGCCTTGATCTTTTCGAACTGCTTGGCCCCGTCCGGCGCCGAGCAACCCCAGGTGCCTTTTTTCGAGAGCTTCATCAGCGGGTCGATCCCGAACACTGCGAACACCTGCTCCGGGTCGAGCTTCTCGGCCGCGACCTTGTCGAGGAACAGCTCCGCCGCCCGGTAGACCCCGCAGCCGCTGAAAGCCAGCTCTACGGCGGTAATCGTAATGCCTTTGAGCAGGGCGTCCATATCGGCGGCCGAGAATTCCTTGTTCTTAATGACGAAGCCGAGCGAATCGACACCCTTCATCAGCACGTCGTGCGCCTCGCGGTTGGCCGCCGCCACGTCGTCGCCGACCTCGACGGTCTGGCGCACGCGCCAGTTGTTATCGGCCTTGACACCGCGCACGTAAGGAAACGCGCCCGGAACCGTCCCGAGGTGCCCCAGCGCCTCCATATCCTCAGCCCTGTAATAAGGCTCCGCGTTGAAACCTTCCAGCGTGCGCCATACCAGTTTTTTGGTCCGGTCGGCGCCCTTGAGGTCCTTGGCAATGACCTCTTCCCACTCCCGGGTGGTAACAGGAGGGAATTCGGTCATCAGCTTCTTAGCTTTTTCTTCTGCCATGATCGTTTGTGTGTATTTGGGTTATTTATTCG